>CAZTXZ010000068.1:0-4692 GCA_964617895.1 uncultured Candidatus Saccharibacteria bacterium | reverse complement strand
CACTGGCGGGGACGGCCAAGATGTCCTCGGCCACTTCGGCATCGAGTCCGATTTTGCCAAAAATGTCGCGGTAGTCGTTCGGTAGCATTGGCATGTCAGCCTCGACGGCCGAAATGTAGGCATCGTCCAACACAATTGGCGGGATGTCCGGGTCGGGCATATAGCGATAATCGTGCGCCTCTTCTTTGCTTCGCTGGCTGAAAGTCTTCTGTTTGGCATCATGCCAGCCGCGCGTTTCCTGGACGACTGCCTCGCCCTTTTCGAGCAACTCAATCTGGCGATTGGCCTCGTACTCGATGGCTTTCTCGACGCTGCGGAAACTGTTGAGGTTCTTGGTCTCGCTACGCGTCCCTAGCTCGCCAGTCTTACTGACCGAGACGTTCACGTCAAAACGCATGTTGCCATAGTATAGATTGGCGTATGAGACATCGGCGTATCTCATGCGGATGTAGAGCTCGCGAGCATAGGCCTTGGCCTCGGCCGCACTGTGCATATCGGGTTCGCTGACGATTTCGAGCAGTGGCGTTCCGGCGCGGTTGAGGTCGACCAAGCTGTAATCCTTGCCATCTGGGTGAGATGATTTGCCGGCGTCGGCTTCCAGGTGTGCCCTGGTGATACCGATGGTCTTGGGCTGTCCGTCAACGATAATCTCCACCTGGCCGCCGACGATAATCGGCTCATCGAACTGGGTAATCTGGTAACCCATCGGCAAATCGGGATAAAAATAATGTTTGCGGTCGAATTTGCTGAATTTTTGTGGCCGAGTGCCGAGGGCAAACGCTGCCTTGCTGGCCAACCGGACTGCTTCTTCGTTCAATACCGGCAAAGCCCCTGGCAAACCGAAATCTATGTGATTGACAAGCGTATTCGGGGCCGCCTCGCGGGCATCATTATCTGCGCCGCTGAACAGCTTGGTCTTGGTCTTGAACTGGACGTGGCATTCGATTCCGACCGTTATTACATACTGGTCGCGGGTCTTGGCATCGATCACTTTAGAGCTCCCAGGTCGCGTAAAGCCTGGCGGAAGCCAGCCAGCGCTTTCAGGACTTCCTTCTTTTTGAGGTTTGAGTATTCTTCGTGGACAAGCTTGTTACGGAGTTTGTGACCAAACCAGATGCCATCGTTGTCAGACAGATCACGCTGCGCGCCGACCAGCCGCTCACCCATGGTCTTGCCTTTGTAACGCGACTGTTTTAACGCATCGTCGACCAGTTTGTCGGCGTTGATAATGGCCAGCGGCCAGGTGTTCTCGGTGCTACATAGTCCCTGGACTTCGCGCCAACGCGATACGAAACGCTTGGGGTCAAGCCGGCGGAAACGTCGGCGAGCCAACCAGCTGGCAACCACGACCACTACCAGCACCAGGCCGGCAAGACCCAGGACCATGACTGTATTATTATCAATATTTATCATGCCAATACCTCTTCAAAACGACGGGCACAACCGAGCAGGTCGCGATCGGACCGTGACGGAGCCATCAGTTGCAAACCTACGGGCAATTCATCGGACAGGCCGGCCGGAAGGCTGATGGCCGGGCAGCCAACCAGGTTGGCTGCGACAGTCATTATATCAGTCAGGTACATTTGCAGGGGATCACTGACCTCGCCCAGCTTGAAGGCGGTGCTGGCGACCGTCGGGCCTAGCAAGAAATCAGCCTGAGCGAAAGCTGCTTCGAATTCCTTGATGAGCTTGGTGCGCACGATTTGTGCCTTACGATAATAGGCGTCGTAATAACCACTACTGAGAACATAGGTGCCAATCATGATACGCCGCTTGGCCTCGGCACCAAAACCGACCTCGCGTGATTTAGTGTAGCTTTCCTCCAGGTCGGCCGCGTCGGAAGCAGAGTAGCCGTAGCGTTGGCCGTCGTAACGACTAAGATTGCTGCTGACTTCCGCTGGACAAAGCACATAATAAATCGCCAAGCCAAGTGGCAAGGATGGCAAACTAACCTCTACGATTTCGGCTCCGGCACTACGAGCGCTGTCGATAGCGCGCTCGATTGCCTGACGGACGCCGGGCTGCAAATCGTCACTCATATACTCCTTGATGACGCCGATTTTCTTGCCGGACAAATCCAATGCCTGGCCATCATAACCGGCTTCGTCCTTCGCGATGGTAGTTCCGTCCAACCTATCCTGGCCGGACATGACATCGAGCACCAAAGCGGCATCTTCGACAGTGCGCGTCAGTGGGCCAATCACATCGGTGCTACTGGCCATGGCCACCACACCGCTGCGACTGACAAGTCCGTAGGTCGGTTTGTAGCCGACGGCACCACAAAAGCTGGCCGGCAAGCGAATCGATCCGCCGGTGTCAGTGCCAAGTGCGAATGGCGCCATACCAAGCACGACGGCTGCGGCCGAACCGCCCGAGCTGCCGCCCGGTACGCGCGTTTTATCATGGGGGTTCTTGGTTGGGAAAAAGTCTGAGTTCTCGGTGCTACTGCCGTGGGCGAAGGCATCGAGGTTGGCCTTGGCCACACAAATGGCACCTTCGGCCTCGAGCCGTTCGATGGCCGTTGACTGATAAGGTGCAGCAAAACCCCGCAAAATGTTGCTGGCGGCTGTAGTGTCGGCACCAAAGACCAAGAAGTTATCCTTGGCAATGAACGGTACACCCGCCAAACGCCCAGCCGGTTCGCCGCGCTTGATCTGCTCGTCGATGATGGCCGCACGTTCGCGGGCTCGGTCTTCGGTAGTGGCGATTATCGCCTGGTAATCAGCACCGTCGGCGATTGCCCTTAGTGCCTGGTCGACCATGGCCGTGGCGGTCAGCTCGCCGGCATTCACTTTTGCGGCTATCTCAGCTATCGACAACCAGTCAGCCATTACGCGATCATCCTTTTGACCTTGAGCTGCCCGTCCTGCGTGGCCGGGACGTTCTTGAGCAGTTCGGCAGGCTCGTAGCCATAGTCGATGACGTCGTCCGTTCGTGTCACATTAGTCAGGCCCGTGACCTGATTGGTCGGCTCGAGCCCTTCGACATCGACAGTCTGTAACTGTTCGACATATTGAAGTATGTCCGTGAATTCGCGCGCGAATTCGTCGAGCTCTGCATCTGTCAGACTTAGGCGAGCTAATTTCGCCAATTTTAATACGTCGTCCCGAGTCATTTTTGTCATTGGTAAAAGTATAGCATCAAGCGTAGGCGCCTTTCCAGCCATCATAAATGCAACTTTACAATGGTCATCGGCAGGACTACGATGATATTACAAGGCTATAGTCAATAAAATATGTCACAGCAAAGACTCGAACTCGCCCCATTATCATCACTAGATGGTGAAGAACGCGAGACGTTGATTGCAGGCCGCCCCATCCATGGCACCGTGACCATCGATGGCGCCACTACCAGCTACACTCTTGAGGTTCCCGAGACCCTGCTTCGCGACGAGATCATCGTTTGGACGAACGGTTTTAGCGAACTTAAAAGGTCCATGCGCTCCATAGCCAAAGAAACTGCAAACCTGGGCACGGCCAACTTACGTCTGAGCCCGGTGCGCCAGACAGGTAATCGAGCAATCGAGCACTTGCTTGATTCGACACGGGTTCATACCCTCACGATTGACGCCGTCATGCAGCACGCCGCATCGAGCCCAGAGCTGCGTAACACACAAAATGGTGACCAGCTTAGCATGACCAGATTTAACCTGGGGGCACATTCCTACGGCGCCCATGTCGCCACCCGATATGCCCTACAACACCCGGCCGAGGTCGACAACATCGTTTACATGAACCCTGTCGGCTTCGAAAAACCACAACTTTTACGTTTCACCGGAAGACTACCTGTATTTTTCGCGCAAGAGGTGGCCCCTCACCTAGTTGAAGCCACCCGACACACCACAGTACGACAAATCGGTCGGACCATGCATCATCTGTTTTCAGCTCCGCATCAGACAGCCGGAGAGCTTCTGGATTGTGTCACCGGTGATAATCGCCGCTATGTCATGACGCTGGCTCGCGAGAGGCATATCGGCATGGCGCTATTGACCGGCATCCATGACAATCTGACACCGGATGGGCCGATGGCCGATGTCGCTGCAATGGTAGATTACTACGAAAAACTAGATGTCGGACATCTGGGGCCACAACATCAGCCCAAGCTCGAAGCCGAAGGCGTACAGCGCGCCCTAAAGGCGCTCGATGACCGCGAGACCCACTCCATAATCAAGCTTGCCGGTTAGCTACATCTTGGCGCGGATATCTTCGATGATATCGCGCAGCTCGGCGGCTTGCTCGAATTGAAGATTGGCGGCCGCCAACTCCATCTGTGACGTCAAATCTCGGACCAGGCTGGCGTATTCGTCGCGTGGGATTTTCTTGAGATCCAACTTGGCGCGCTTGGCTTCTTCGGGCAAGTCCGGCCGAAGTCCCTTTTCGATCGACTTGGTGATGCCCGTCGGTGTGATGCCGTGTTCAGTGTTGTACTTCTCCTGGATCTTACGGCGGCGGGACGTCTCGTCGATAGTTCGCTTCATGCTATTGGTAACGTGGTCGGCATACATGATGACTCGACCTTGTTCGTGCCGTGCGGCGCGGCCAACAGTCTGGATTAGGGCCTGCTCGCTTCGGAGGAACCCTTCTTTGTCGGCGTCAAGGATGGCCACCAGGCTGACTTCGGGCAGATCAAGCCCTTCGCGCAATAGGTTGATGCCGACCAGTACATCGTAAGTACCCAGGCGTAAATCGCGCT
>CAZTXZ010000067.1:0-4790 GCA_964617895.1 uncultured Candidatus Saccharibacteria bacterium | reverse complement strand
ATCAGAGCGTATATCCGTCTGAAGGCAAACCTAAAGAATACCGGCTTTTGCGGTTTTGGTTTGAACATTAGTTGGTTTTGTTTGTTGATTTTTTTCACCAATTTTTGATATTGGTTTTTTATTACGGACAGATTGAGCCGTATTTTGGGCTCCACCTATCCGTAGGCTCTATTATCAGTGTCAGAACAGAGGTATACAATCAGAAAAAGAACAAAATTATTGTCCCGATCTTCCCTGCTGTTCTGATATACAGGGCCTGATTTACGTAGCACATCCCACAACAGGCGCACCCCTTATACTGTTGGCTAGAAGATTACGGGTGCGTACCCCTGTAATGCTTATGCTAGTATCGTTGTATTCACCACTACAACAACGAGAGGTGTCGGAATGTTTTCCACAAGAGGTCAGAAATAATGCTTGTGATTATCGTAAGTTTTGCCACTACCTGCTACTTTTGCAAGCCTATTAGACGCACCTGGTGTCCTTCTGCCGGCCGCGCCCAAATAAAAAAGCCAGCATACCTGCTGGCTTTTTGGGTTACCGCTGCTTAAAGGATTAAGCGATGGTTGAAATTTTGAGTACCGTGTGGTGCTGACGATGTCCGCGAACGGTCTTGACTCGCTTCTTTGCCTTGTAGCGGATGGATGTCACCTTGCCTGCCTGGACGTCTTGCTCTACGACCTCGGCAGTTACACTGACACCAGAAACGATCGGGGTTCCTACCTGTATCTTGTCACCATCGATGACAAGAAGTGGCTCGAAGCTGGCTTTGTTAGCCTTAGCATCGGCAGTCAGCAACTCTACCTCGAGGGTTTCGCCTTCTGACACGACGTATTGCTTTCCACCGGTCTGAATTACAGCTTTTTTCATTGTGAGCTCTCTTTGATAAATTGTGTTACCGATTGATTCTATCAGAGAGGACTACCGATGTAAAGTGTTAGCCGACCTTCTCCAGGCTCAAGGTTAGCCCCTCGCCCTCGACGTTAACCGTCTCTTGGTAGGTGTATTTCTTGCCTGATTCTACCTTGTCGGCCAATACTTCCGCTGCGATGGTCCTGCCGTGGTTAGAGATTGCGTCCTTGAGGTTGATAGCATCGGTCGACAGTGACAGCGATATTCGGTCGTCCACCTGCAGGCCTGCCTTCTTACGACCACTTTGGACGTGGCGGATAATCTCACGCATGATTCCCTCTTGTCTCAAGGACGGAGTAAGGTGAGTATCCAGCTCCAGCACACTACCCAGTTCGACTTGTTTGACGTTCACCTCTTCGGTGATGACACTGGGGTAATCAATGAACTTGCCCAAACTTGGAATGCTCAGCAGGGCCAGGGGTTGTCGAACCTTGATACGGTTCTTGGCCCGCAATGCCAGTGCCTGGGTGACGTACTCCCTGACTTCTGACATCTCGCTTGTTACCGCCGCATTGACGTGGCCGGCAGGAGCCCAACGCTCCAGATGCACACTCTCCTTGCCTGTCAGCTTTTGGAAAAGCTCCTCAGCCAAGAACGGCGTGAATGGTGCCATGACTAGCGCCAGCCTCACCAGAACGTAGTGCAGTGTCCTGTAGGCGTCATCTTTGTCCTCGTCGTTCTCGCTCTTCCAAAAGCGTCGTCTCGATCGACGAACATACCAGTTAGAAGCATCTTCGATGAATGGGATAATCTGTTTGGTGGCGTTGGGCACATCGTATCCGTCCATGTACCCCTCGACATCACCAACCATCTGGTGGAGCCGGCTGACTATCCACTGGTCCATCGGGTTCTTAAGATTTTCGCCCGGATCGGTCAGGTCTCCATTCCACTCCCACTTGTCGACCTCTGCGTACATAGTGAAGAAGTCGTACATGTTCCAAACCATCGCCAGTTTACGACTTACATCCGCGACATCCTTGTCCTGCAGGCTGAAGTCTTCGCCGTTAAGTACCGGCGAGCTGAGCAACAAATAGCGAAGCGCGTCGGCGCCGTATAGATCCATCAGTTCATTCGGGTCAGTGTAGTTACCAAAACTTTTGCTCATTTTCCGGCCGTCATTACCCGCCAGCGTACCGGTGACTATGACGTTGGTAAATGCCCGCTTGCCGAACAGCCCGACGTTAACCGCGTGCAGATAGTAGAACCAGGCTCGGACCTGGCCGACATACTCGGCGATGAAATCTCCAGGGAAATCCGCCTCGAACTTCTCGACGTTCTCGAATGGGTAGTGGAACTGAGCAAAGGGCATGCTGCCGGACTCAAACCAGCAGTCCAGAACCTTGTCTATCCTCTGGTAATCGACGCCATCTATTGTAAATCTCACATCATCAATCCATGGACGATGATAGTCTTCCAGTTCCACGCCGGATAGATCCTTGAGCTCCTCGTAGCTACCAATAACTTTGATGTAGACCTTACCATCCTTATCCGTACCCTTCCAGACCGGCATCGCCGTTGCCCAGAAGCGATCCCTTGATAGGTTCCAATCTGGTGCAGACTGGACGGTCTTCTCGAAACGTCCATGCTTTATATGAGACGGGAACCAGTTGATACCACCGTTTTGCTCCAGCATTTCAGTTCTCTGACCATCTATATCCATGAACCAACTGGGGTGGGCCCGATACATCAGCTTGGTACCACAGCGGTGACAGTGCGGATAGTTGTGGCGGACATATTCCACCTTCCAGATGACACCTTCTTCGTGAAGCTGTTTGGCGATCGGTTTATTCGCATCCCAGACATACTGCCCCTGCCATGGGCCTTCCTTATAGAATCCGTTGTCATCGATGTTCGAGACCAACGGAAAATCGTGCTGTTTGGCAAGCAGGTAATCCTCTTCACCATATGCCGGTGCCAAGTGTACGATACCGGTACCATCTTCGAGCGTGACGTAGTCGGCTGCCCAGACTTTGTGGGCATTTTTACCACGGTTTTCAAACAACGGTACATACGTCTTGCCCACTAGATCACTACCGTTAATCTCTGCCTCTATTGTGTACTCAACAACGTTGTGCTTCTCGTCGGTGAGGACTTTTTCTGCCAGCGCCTTGGCGAGGATGAGCGACTCGGTACCTACCCGTACACGTATGTATTTTTCTTTGGCGTTAACCGCAACCGCCGTGTTGGCGGGTAGCGTCCAGGGTGTCGTCGTCCATGCCAGCAACGAAGCATCTTCGTCCGTCAGCTTGAACTTCACAAAAACTGACGGGTCGGTCACATCCTGGTAGCTGTTATCCATGGCGACTTCGGCCTTGCTTATTGGGGTGGCATCCCGAACACAATACAGCAACACCTTCTCACCTTCATAAATCTTGCCCTTGTCGTAGAGTTGCTTGAAGGCCCACCAGACGGATTCCATGTAGTCTTTGTCCATGGTCTTGTAGGCACCCCGGAAATCTACCCAACGGCCAATACGGGCTATGGTGTCCTCCCACAGGCTACCTGTCTGGACCATATTTTCGCGGCAGGTCAGTATGTACTCCTCGAGAGAAATCTTGGTACCGACGTCGCGCTTGTCTTTAATACCTAACTTCTTCTCGGTGAAGACCTCTGCCGGCAGACCGTGGCAGTCCCAGCCCCAGACGCGTTCGACACGCTTGCCTTTCATAGTCCAATAACGCGGGACTGCGTCCTTGACGATGGAGCTCAGGAGTGTACCGTGATGCGGTACCCCCGTGATGAACGGTGGCCCATCATAAAACACATATCGGTTGTCACTAGGACGCTGCTCGACCGATTTCTCGAATGTTTTGTTGTCCCGCCAATAATCCACCAGGTCCTTTTCATAAACCTGGGTGGGGCGTCGATTGCCAGATTTGAATTTCACGATCGCTTACTCCTTTCAAAACAAAAAGTCGTCACGTTTGTCCGCCAGAATCCCATGTGGGACGGTACCATCTGGCTTCCAAAAGTCACGACTCTTGGCACTTATTTATCCGGTCTTACGGTCCGGGCCGGTGGGGTCTAATCGGTGATAACACTTTTCTTCCCACAGCTTGCGGTTGATAGCCGCTACTCACTTGTGCAGTGAATGCCTGTAGCGCCACTATACCACACTACTCACCCTGCCGAGAAGGTGTAGTAGGCAATCTCGTTCATCATGGGCAGCGTCTCACCCTCCCATGATTTGAGAACCGAACCATCTTCGCGGAGGGCCAGGAGAGCCGGATACTGCATGACATCGTACAGCGACGCAGTTGCGCTACCTTCCCGGCTATCCACGTCGAGTACCTGCAGCTTGTCGCTGCTATGAGTTGACTGAAAATCTCTAATAAACGCCTCGACTACTCGTGCATGCTCAGAATTCGGTCGGTATAGGATAAGCACTTTCACCCCTAAAGTGTACCACACAACTGATTCTGCAAATAAAACAAGGGTCGTAATGACCCTTGTTTTATATGCTTATCGACTGTTGTCGACTCTAGCTACAGCCGGTGGTCGAGCCACACGAGGTGCAGACATAACAGCTGCCGGAGCGTTGTGTCTGGTTACCGCAGTTGTAACACAACGGCGCGTTACTATCGACCACCGAGTCAGTCTTGCTGGACCCTGGTGCCGGTGTTATCTGTTCCGTCACCTGGGCCTGGGCAGATTCTGTAACCGGGGTCTCCTCGACCGGCAAGTCGGCTCGTACGACCTGCTCGAGGTTAGTTGCCGCCTCGAGAAGGCTTGTTTGAGTGTCGGGCATGTCATCGATCGATGCTAGGCCGAGCTCCAATCGATTGTCGAAGCTGAGGTAGCTTAGGGCAAGACGACGGAAGACGTAGTCGACCAGGCTGGAAGAGATCGGAAGAGCGTCGTGTAGGGAAAGAGTGTCT
>CAZTXZ010000066.1:0-4833 GCA_964617895.1 uncultured Candidatus Saccharibacteria bacterium | reverse complement strand
CAATGACATTTTTCAGGAACCGAAATATATTCGGATCGACCCAGCCGTCGCTCATCCGGTCATAACTCATCACCCCGGCATCAGCAAATTTCGAGCCTGGCGAGCCGCTGTGCATGTCCAGCACCATGTCGTAACCGCTGCGCGCGTGAGCGAGGACCTCGGCCGCCCGCCGCTCTTCATACAATTCCGACTGTGAATTTCCCGGATAGGCTAGCTGCATGTTGATGTCGATGAACCGTTTGCGCTGACGATGTGCCTCAACATTGACTAATAGTCCATCGACATGCGGCAGCGCGTGCCTACTTATGCTATCCAACAAATCAAGCGGAAACTGCTCGTTTGGATGCGTCCCACCCAAGACCAGCAAGTTGCGTGACATAGGCTATTTTTTGCGCTTGAACCTATCGCGCACCCTTAAGCGACCGGGTTGAGCCAGGGCTGCCTCACCCTCGGTCGGATCATAAAAGAAATCTGGTTCGGAATATTGGTCGTAGGTAATCATCAGGGCCCGTGACTCGACCGCACGCAACGTCTGCAGGGCAACCGAGACCAAGATAAGCACGCTGGTTCCGCCGATGGCAATGTTGGCGTTGATGAATACCTGGGCGACGATGGGTACGACCGCCAGGATACCTAGGCTGATAGCGCCGAACAATGTCAGGCGATTGACCGTCTTACTCAGGTATTTTTCGGTTTG
The DNA here is from genome assembly GCA_964617895.1 of uncultured Candidatus Saccharibacteria bacterium. Taxonomy (GTDB): domain Bacteria; phylum Patescibacteriota; class Saccharimonadia; order Saccharimonadales; family UBA4665; genus UBA6224. The sequence continues at coordinate 4,136 of CAZTXZ010000066.1, read as the reverse complement.
GGCACCACTGCGCACGCCCTCCAGGAAACCACCCTGTTTTTGCAGGTTCTCGGATATTTCCTTGGAGTTGAAAGCGATGCTGGTGTAGAAGAAGGTAAAGACGAAAACCAGTAGGAAGTACGTCACAGGATAGATGTAAGGCTCGTAACCGCCAGCCGCGAAAGTTTGGGCCGAGGGTGCCTGGAACCAGGCGCTCAGGTTGGCACCGATTTGCTGCAATCGCTCACTCTGCATGCCAGCCATTAGCTGTCCGGCAAAACTAGGCACGCTCAAGAAGGCCACAGCAAAGATGATGGGGATAACGCCGGCAGTGATCAGCTTGACCGGTAGTACCGTAGTGACTCCGCCGTAGGTGCGATTGCCCTGGACGCGTTTGGCATAATTGACGGTCAGGTTTCGGGCCGCTTCGTTGAGCATTACCACCGCCCAAGTAACGACTATCACCGCCACCAATATACCGACACCGAACCAGAATGACCTCTCGTCTATCGGCAAATCACGGCCGAAGAGGGCCCAGTGCTTGCCCGTACCGAATATGGTTGAAGATATCTGAGAAATGGTCGCCGGTAGGCTACTGACGATACTGACCGTAATAAGCAGCGAGATACCGTTACCGACGCTCTGCTCTGTCACCAATTCACCTAGCCACATCATCAGCATCGAGCCACCGGTCAGCGCCGCTACCATCAATACCCACTGCATCAGCGAAGTATTGGCCGTGATATCACCGATACCGCCGACCGATTGGGCAGTTTGACGTACCAGATAGATAACACCGATGGATTGGATGATTGCCAGTGGGAAAGTAATCATGCGGGTGTACTGGTTGATCTTCTTTTGACCGTATTCGCCCTCTTTGCGCATGTTCTCGAGCGCCGGCAGGGCCTTGGTTAGTAGCTGCATGATGATTGACGCGTTAATGAACGGTCCAAGTCCGGCCAGCATGATCGAGAAGTTAGCCAGAGCTCCACCGGACAGCACGTTGACGAAGTTCAGGAACTGGGATGAATCGGAAGTATAAAGGTTGTTTAGGACCTGCTTGAGTGTCTCAGGGTTGCTGAGCGGAATCGGGATGTGGGCCATGAAACGATACACCAAAAGTATGCCCAGGACAGCAGCTAAACGTTTTTGCATGTCTCGCTTTTTGAGCGATTTCCAAATAATCTTCCAGTTCACGTAGTATCCCTCTGACTTAATCTGTATGACTTCTGGGGTTAGTATACAGACCGCCAGCCCACCCGTAAAGAATCAGCCGCAGAAGGGACGAATGACCCTTACAGAGGAGCTGAAATCAATGGAAGTTGCGCGCGTGGACTAATCGTTGAAGCAATCGGCGTAGCCCGGAAGCTCGCTAATCTGCTCTGCGTTTTCTCGGGCGATCGTGAAACTTTGGTCGGCACCAGGCTCGATGGGCACCTTATACTCCGTCGCCTCAAGCCCGCCATTTCCAATAGGAGTAAATGTCACCTCGACGCCTTTCAGCGTACATGAACCAAGCCGGAGGTTAAATTGAGCCTGCTGGGGTTGTCTTTCGTCGACTAGGCTCACATCGATTGCAGGAGACCGGAACCCATAATTACCTGCCTCCGAGAACCCATCTTTTCGAAAGTCGTCATTTAAAGATTCATGCAGTGCCGCCTGGCGCACGCTCCATTCATGTCGAGCATTCGTCGAATCTATCATCGCATAGGTGAAAGCACCCCCGGCCGTCATGGTCAACAACGCCAATCCACCATATACGCAGCGATTGTAGCGCTTTCCGCTGGCGGATTGTTCCGAATCAGATACAGGTTGCGCTACTTCTACCATATTAGGCAATGCAGGTACTGTATCATCCGGCACAGTTTCGATTGTCGAAACCACCAGCCCTTTGTCGGCAGTGCGTGTCGTTACGTAAGCATTCTTGGGGGTGGAAGTCTCACTCATTACAACATCATAACACCTTCGTCACCGTTTGTCAATTTGAGTCAAGTACACTCTTTGGTGAACCAAAATGCACCCCGTCTCAGGGGTGCATTCATCCAGGCTAGGCGTTGCCTACTCTTTGGTCTTTTTGGTAGCTGGGCGGCCTAGGCGCTCGGCCTTTTCGTAGCTACCGCCGGCTTGTTGCACTGCATCAAGTGCCGTTTGGCTGATGGCTGGCAATTTGACGGTGACTTTCTTGGTCAGATCGCCGCGCTTGAGTAGCTTGACGACGACGTAAGGACTGGTAATCAGTCCGGCTTCTGCCAGGACGGTCGTGTCGACGGTCTTGCCAGCAAATTGCTCGAGCTGGTCAGTAAAGACAGACTCCGACTTGGTCCGGAAGCTCTTGAAACCGCGCAGTTTTGGTATGCGCTGCATCAGCGGGTTCTGACCACCTTCAAAGCCTGGTTTCTTGCTGGAGCCGGTACGAGCCTTCTGACCCTTGGTACCACGACCAGCCGTCTTACCCTGGCCGGCGGAAATACCGCGGCCAACGCGCTTGCCCGACTTGTGTGATTCGATGTTAAGTTCGTTGTATTTCATTATTTTGCCTCACTCTTAACTGCCTTCTTGGCGGCAGCCGGTTTAGCGGCGGTCTTAGCAGCCGGCCTGTTGCTGGCTTGCTTGGTGATCCACAGCTTTGATGGCTTCAGGCTCTCGAGGGCGGCAACTGTCGCGTAGGCAGTGTTGGCCTTGTTAGTCGAACCTAATGACTTGGACAGGGCGTTGCTGACGCCGGCGACTTCCAGGATGGTGCGAACGACACCACCGGCGATAAGGCCGGTACCTTGGCTGGCTGGCTTTAGCAAAATGTTGGCGCCACCGACCTTGGCGGTTGCTTCGTGCGGCAACGTGCCCTTGTACAGCGAAACCGTGATCATGTGCTTCTTGGCAACATCAGTAGCCTTGGTAACGGCTGCCGTGACGTCGGCACCCTTGCTCAGACCGATACCGACTTTGCCCTTGCGGTCACCTACGACGACAAGTGCGCGGAAACGGAAGCGGCGGCCACCCTTGACCACGCGAGCCACGCGGTCGATGTGCAGTGTTCGCTCATCGAATTGCTTTTCTTCGGGTGCTGGCGCGTCAGTGCGACGACCGCGGCGTTGTGCTGGTGCGTTTTGTGGTGCATTGGCCATGATTAGAACTCCAGTCCTGCGTTACGAGCAGCATCGGCCAAAGCCTTGACCCGGCCATGATACAGCTTACCGCTGCGGTCAAAAACAACTGCCTTTACCTTGATATTTTTTGCCTTTTTGGCGATTTCGCCACCGACCCACTCGGCGCGCTCGGTCATGTTGCCCTTGGCATCCTTTTGGCCGACGGTCGTGACGTAGCCCAGCGTCTTGCCGGCTTCGTCGTCAATTAGCTGAGCACTGACGTGACGGTTGCTGACGTTCACGCTCAAACGTGGTCGTTCGGCGGTACCGGACACAACGGCGCGGATGCGTCGCTTGCGGAGTACTCGGTTGCGTAGTTTATCAGATAGATTTGTCATAAGATGTCCTACTTATCCTTTCCTGACTTACCGCTCTTGCGGATGATCCGTTCGTCAGTGTATTTAATACCTTTACCCTTGTATGGTTCTGGTTTCTTGAGGGCGCGGATCTCGGCCGCGACCTGGCCCACCTGCTGCTTGTCGATGCCGCTGATGGTAATCTTGTTCTGCTCGACGGCAGCCGTTATGCCTTGCGGCAAGTGATAGATAACCTCGTGGCTGAAGCCAAGGTTCATCTTGAGATCAGTGCCAGCTAGCGCCACACGAAAACCAACGCCGTTGACTTCCAATTGCTTGGAAAAGCCTTGGCTGACGCCGACGACCATGTTGTTGATGAGAGAACGCATCAGACCGTGTTTGGCACGAACTTTTGGCTCATCGTTGGCGCGGGTGACCGTAACGGTGCCGTCCTCATTCTTGACTGTGATATCGGCCAACTGATTGAGCGACAATGTTCCCTTTGAGCCAGCTACCGTGATGGTCTCTGGGTCAAGAGTGATTGTCACGCCGCTCGGGATAGCGATTGGCTGTTTTCCTACTCGACTCATTATTTACTCCTTACCTTCTGTTGTTTCTCTCGGAAATTCAGCATTGACCAGTCGCTCTACATCTCCGAGCTCTAATGACGGGGTTCCATCATCCAAGATAAATGGTCTTACGGTTACCTCGTTAC
>CAZTXZ010000065.1:0-4899 GCA_964617895.1 uncultured Candidatus Saccharibacteria bacterium | reverse complement strand
GGCCGAGGACATCTTGGCCGTCCCCGCCAGTGCTAAGCAGGTTGCTCGCATATTCAATATGGCCGGGGCCGAACACGCCCGCCGCGTCGCCTTCTGGCTGCTGCAGCCGCAGGACGAAGATGCGGAAGATACCGATGACTCGGCTCACTCCAAGGGCAGTGACGAGCAGTTGATCGAGCTGTCGGACATGGTCGCGGACGACCAATTGAGCTCGACCGCCGCTAAGGAAGTGTTGGCCGAGCTGCTCAAGACCGGCGCAGACCCGGCCAAGATCGCTGAGTCCAAGAACTTATTGCAGGTGTCGGACGAAGGCGAAATTGCTAAGATTGTCGCGGAAGTTCTGACGGCCAATGCCAAAGCCGCCGAAGACGTACGAAACGGCGAAATGAAAGCCATCGGCTTCTTGGTCGGTCAAGTCATGAAGGTATCGAAGGGCAAGGCCAACCCAGGCCTGGCCCAGCAGCTCATAAAAAAGCAACTCGGGTTGTAGCATGAAACCGGTCGTCATCCTTATCAATGGCATGCCCGGGACGGGTAAATCGACGTTGGCCGCGAAGCTCCACGATGACCTGCAGCTGCCACTGATGTCCAAGGACGGGCTGAAGGAGTACTTCTACGAGGTGCTCGGTGTGGCGACGCGGGAAGAATCGCGAGCTGTCGGTGCCGCCTGCCTGGATATGGTTTATGCCCTAACACGGGAATACACTTCTCAGGGGTTGTCGCTGATAATCGAGAGCCCGATGTTCTACCGCTTTGCCAAGCCCGAGTTTGAGGACATCCTAGAAGAGACCGACATCACCTTCGTCGAGGTGCACTGCCGTACCAACAAGGATATTCGCCGTGACCGCATGGCTTACCGTCGCCAGCACGAAAACCGTCATGCCATTCACATCTTGACCGAGACAGTCCTGAGCGAGGCGGACCCAGAGCCGAGCGAGTATGAACCGCTGGGCCTCGGGACATTGTTCGAAATAGATACTACCAACTTCGGCGACGATCATTATGCCAAATTGTTGAATGAGATTAAGTTAACCATACCGCAGGGGGGGACAAGATGAGCGCTAAAGTTACCAAAGCAGTCATAGCGGCCGCTGGTTTCGGCACCCGCTTCTTACCACAGACCAAGGCCATGCCCAAAGAAATGCTGCCGCTGGTCGACAAGCCCATCATCCAATATATCGTCGAGCAGCTGGTCGAAGCCGGCATCAAGGATATCATCATCGTGGGTAGTAGCAGCAAACGCTCCATCGAGGATCATTTCGATATTCCCAATGAAGATTTGTTGGTAAACCTCCGCGTCGGCGGCCCCAAGAAAAAACCCCTAATAGATGAAATCGAAGCCATTTCGAGCCTGGCCAATTTCGTGTACGTCCGGCAGAAGGGCCCGTATGGTACCGCAACTCCGCTGCTCAACGTCGCTCATCTCATCGGCGACGAGCCTTTCATCTACTCTTTCGCCGATGACGTATCTCTGGCTAAGCCCAACATTTTTGAGCAGATGATTGCTTTGCACGAAGAGTTTGGCGGTGGCATTCTGCCGTGCGTCAAACTAACGCAAGATATCGAGTATGAACGCTATGGTGTCGTGGGCGGAACGGAAGTGCGTGATGGTGTCATCAAGATGGATAAGATCATCGAGAAGCCGGGCGCCAAGGCGGCACCATCCAACTTGGGGAGTGTCGGAGGTTATCTGTTAACATCCGAGGCTTTGGATTATTTGCAGCGCGGCGTGGATTCGTTGAGTGGCGATACCGAGTTTTACCTGAGTGACAGCGTACTGGAACCGATGCTAAGGGATGGCAAAGACTTTTACGGCTGCGAAATCAAGAATAGCCGCCGTTATGATACCGGAAACAAACTCGATTACATCAAGACGGTCATAGATTTCGCGCTCGAACGTGACGAACTTCGGGATGACCTACTTGAACATATGCGTCAAAAGTTGTCATAACCCCGTCACGAGCATATACTTTTAGTATGAATACAGCAGAATCAATCCTAGTCATTATTACCTCATCGTTCCTGGTGTTGTTCCTGATCGTGGCCATTGTTGCCACTGTCGCAGTCATCAAGCTCATCAAAAGGGTCCGAATCATCATCGATAAGGCCGAAGATGTCATAGACTCAGCCGAGCAAGTCGCCGACGCCGTCAAGAACGTTGGTGGACCGCTGGCCATTTTCAAGCTCGTTAAAAATATCGTCGAGCTGGTCAATAAGCACAATAAGCGAAAGTAACGAAAGAGGAGGGTAACATGTTTGGAAATCGTAGCAAAACCGACCCAAAGAAGATCGCGATTGGCGCAGCTATCGCCGGCGCATTAGGGTATGTCGTGGGTATCCTGACGGCACCTAAGAGTGGCAAGGCGACACGCCGTGAACTTAGGCAAAATGCCAAAAAGGGCCTGGAGGAGGCCGAGGCAGAAGTGAAGAAGCTGCACGCTGAGCTCGATGGCTTGGTGGCCGATTTTGCCAAGAAACGCGGTGAACTTGGTGACAAGACTGGCAAGGAGCTGAATGAACTGATCGAGAAGGCCAAGACAGCCAAAAGTAAGGCCAGCGAGATGTTGACGGCTCTCAAGACCGGCAAAGCCGATGATGCCGAGTTGCAAAAGGCAGTCGCCGAGGCCAACAAGGCTATCGACCACGTCCGCAAATACCTGCAAAAATAGTCGAATCTAGAAAAGTTAAGGAAAGCGCGTGAAAGATCGCGCTTTTCTTGTGCCAAAACAGGGGCACGTTGTAAAAGTTATAGCTGAGGCTGGAGGGCCGGGTAGGGTATAATAGTGATTAAAGAGAGGGAGCAACGCGAGTGGCTACAACGTCGCCTAAAAAAGGCAAATCGGCCGCCCCCCAAGGGCAGCCCAAGCAGACGGCGCAACTGAAGCCGGCCGACTACGTGCATCTGCATAACCACACCCAGTACAGCCTATTGGATGGTCTGACGCGGGTGCCGGATTTGATTGATTTCGTGAAGGATAGCGGCATGCAGGCCGTCGCCATGACCGATCATGGCACGCTAAGCGGTGCCATCGAATTTTATAAGACAGCTCAGGCCAGCGATATCAAACCGATTATTGGCATCGAAACTTACGTTGCCGCGCGACGGCACACCGATAAGGACCCGCAAAAGGACAAGAACCGTTTTCACCTGATCCTACTGGCCATGAACCATACCGGTTATCAGAATCTGATGCGGCTAAGCTCCATCGCCAACTTAAACGGTTTTTATTACTATCCACGCGTCGATCACGAGTTACTCGAACAATACAATGAAGGCATCATCGCTTTGAGCGGCTGTATGGGCGGGGAGATCGGCGACGCCTTGCGCCAGGACCAATACGACCAGGCCCGTCAAATCGCCGAGTGGTACAAAGCCACCTTCGGCGACCGGTATTATTTGGAGATCCAGGATCATGGCCATCCCGACAATCCATTGCCGAGTGCCGAGCAGCAGCGCATCAACGAGCAAGTGTTACGCCTGGGCAAGGAGCTGGACATCAAAGTCGCTCTGACCTGCGATGCCCACTACCTCCGGCACGAGGATCAAGAAGCTCATGAGATTCTGCTGTGCGTCGGCACGGGCTCGTTCCTAAGCGATGAGCGTCGCATGAGCCTCAAGGATTACCCATTGCACGTCGTCGAGCCTGAGGAACTGATCGATCGCTGGGGCAAGGATCATCCAGAAGTTATATTGACCACCAAGGAAATCGCTGACCGCTGCGATGTCACGATCGAACTCGGCAACATCCTAATTCCGAAGTTCCCAGTTCCAGAGGGCGAGACCGAGAAATCTTATCTGGACCGCCTGACTTACCGCGGACTAGCCTGGCGATACGGTGGCGTGACGGAGGCAGAAGCAGCCGATCTGACTATCGAGAGCGCCAAGAAATTACTCGACAAGTCTATCCTGGAGCGCACCGCCTACGAGTTGGGCGTCATCGAGTCCATGGGATTTAACGGCTACTTCCTAATCGTCCAGGACTTCATCAACTGGGGTAAGGACCGCGGTATCGTATTCGGTCCCGGCCGTGGTAGCGCCGCCGGCTCGATTATCTCCTACGCCCTGAAGATCACCGAACTTGATCCTCTCAAATACGATTTGCTATTCGAGCGTTTCTTGAACCCCGATCGTATCTCGATGCCCGACGTCGACATCGACATCCAGGACACCCGCCGCGACGAAGTCATCCAATACTGCGTGACTAAATATGGCAGCGAACGAGTCGCCAATATCGTGACCTTCGGCCGGATGTTTGCCCGTAACGCCGTTCGTGATGTGTCACGCGTGCTGCAAGTGCCCTATGCGGAGGCCGATCGCCTAGCCAAGATGATTCCGGCGCCGGTCCAAGGCCGGCACATCCCATTGCCCGAGTCGCTCAAGAATGATATCGATCTCAAACGTGAGTACGAGACCAATGAAGTCAGCCATGGCGTGCTGGATCAGGGCTCGTCCGCTCGCGTCGGGCGCAGCGGCACGCATGGCGTCCAACTCGGCTACCAGCCGGTCGGCATCCGTCGCGGATTGCGTCGCGCGCGAGCGGGTGACGAGCGGCGCGGTACGCGCGAACCAGGCATTCCAAGGCGCGTCACCACAGGCGACGCGCAACGCCAACGTACCGCCCGCCCGATTGACCAGGGTGCGATGGACCTCGATGGTCGAGCCGGCGTGCGCACGAATGGTTGTCAAGCCGTAACGCGGGGGCACCTGCGCATCGAGCTGTTCGAGACTGCCGGCATCGATTTGCAGATCGAGGCCGCGCTCTTCCAACGTCACCCAGCCGCTTGCGTCCATATGGAATTCGATCGCAGCGGTGCCCGGAGGAACGGGCACCGTAACGTTCGAGTCGCTGCACGAAAGGTGGCGGGTCGTCGTCGCTGCCCCCGCAGACGCGGACGCAG
>CAZTXZ010000064.1:0-4921 GCA_964617895.1 uncultured Candidatus Saccharibacteria bacterium | reverse complement strand
AACCCTCGTCTTCGGGACCACAACCCAACGTTCTAACCGTTGAACTACATCCGCCTCGTCGTCCTTACGTACGCCCCGTCGGAATCTACGGCCAAGCCTCGTTTTGGCGCGATACGCGACAAAAGCTTCGGCCTTAGCCTATATTCCTCCTCTCAAAACTCCATTCAGTCGCTTATGCTCCTTGGATTGGAGTTTTGGTGGGCCGCAGGGCTTGAGTTGGTGCTCACTGGCAACATGCCGCTCAGGGAAAAGAGCAGCGAGCTTGGTTTGCCTTGGCAAACTCGGCTTTGCCGACGAGCGATGAGAAAAACCCAAGGTTTGTCTCATCCCCAACAGGGGTGATTATACTTGATTTGGTTGGTTTTGGCTAGACTTACTCGGTGCCGGTGTCTTAATTGTTGATTGCGGCGCCCGGAGGCACTGTGGCATCACGTGTCCGCGCTAGTTCGGTCGTATCGACGCCGGCATTTCGTAAGAGCTCGGCGCTGTGTAATATTTGCTGGATACAATCGTGATAACCTTGGTTTGCTTCGACGACCAATCGGCTCCATTTGCCGAGTTCCGCCTGAAGTGCCTCATGTCGAAGCAATAGGTCATCGGGTCCAAACAACTCAACGACCGCTGCTGGTTCTCTAGTCATCGATTCTGCATCTTCAGACACGTGGAACTCCGTTTAGACGCTATTTGAACCATACACCCAAAGCATAAGCGTAATCAATAGAGACCGGGCTAACTTTGGTTTAGCGCTGGGTGTTTGCCGACTGGTACCCCTCATTCGAGAGGCGCTGTTCGCCGGCCTCGAACATGTCGAGAGGTTCGCCATTGTCATGCGCCGTTGGTGCGGGCGCAATCGGCTGAAGGGTTGGGACAGAAGTGGACGCTACTGCTGGGGCCGGAACGACAGGAGATTGAGGCATTGGTACGGACGGTTGCGGTGATAACGGCTGGAGAATGGTTTCGTGGCTGACTGCGGGACTTGGTGTTAGTTGTGGAACGATGTTTGGCGGGGGAGATACATCGACCATCGTCGTTGGCTGAGCCGATGCAAGCTCCAAGGGCGGTTCGGGCTCGGCGGGCTGGAGAGCATCGACAATCGGAGCGACCGTAGTGGCACTGTCGCTGGATGGAGCGACCATTCCCCCTACGACCACGGCGGGTGACACTGTGTCCGTATCCGTGAGATTGTGCTCATCATGCTTGGTGGCCATGGCCTCACGGCGGTGTCGAAGCGTCAGGGCGGCCAGGATCAAGACGATAGCGACCGCTCCTACGGCTGCAGCTATCAGGACTTTTTGGGCGACTTGTCTGAACTTGGGTGTGCTGGTGGCCGCCGCTGTGCTTTTCTGGGTCAGCGTGTCGGCACTTAATGCTTCCTGGCCCTGAGAGTCCTCGCTGGCCGTCACTATCGGGGTGACCGAGGCGTCAGTGGCCGGGGAATTTGTCGTCGTGGCGGGCTTGGCGGTCGGGCTGGTCGGTTCGACGGAGCCGCTTGAGGTGCTGCCCGAGCTACCCGAATTACCGCCGCTGGTCGTCACCACCGGATCGGAAATGGTCAGCGCCGTCCCGGACATGCTATCCAGCACGTTCTTGACGTGTCCGCCGTTGGTAATGTCGCCGGATTGGCTTGAACTCGAGAAATTGACGACTGCCTTGCCGCTCTTTTTGGCTTGGAACGAAATGGTTGCTATCAGCACGTCGGCCGGGTTGGGCAGGGGGTTGCTGTAGCCCTTCACGCTTATCGTACCTTTGGAATTACTGTATATGATCGTCGGGCCACCATTGAGCGAAAAATAACCACCCTGTTTGGACGTCGCGACGACGGCCAGCGTGCCGGCTGGGAAGGTTGCCTGGGCGTCGACGTAGTCCACGCGGTCAGAAGTGTGCTTGCTCAGTCGAATTTGCAGGCTGATCACGTCGCCAGTACGGATGGAGGCAGACGAAGGCGAGGTGTACAACTTGAGCGCCGGTGTGGCGGCGACTGCGCCAGCAATCGGAAAGCACACGGTGGCTATCGCGGTGGCGAGACAAGCGAAGGACAGTAGAAGTTTTTTCATGGGTTTTCGTTCTGCCCGAATTATATCACTTAAGTTTAGAGCCCTGGCGCTCTGTAAGAAATCCGGCATGTGGTTGGCTACCGGTTACTTTATGCTGTAAGCAAATAACGGAGCGTCCGATATATGGCGATGTGGGACAAAATAACAGGCAGCGGCAATGTCGAGGACCGGCGAGCGGCCGGCCCTGGTCTGGCGTTGGGTGGCGGACTTGTCGGAGTGGCGGTCGTTGTCATCATGGGTCTACTTAGCGGCCAATCCGGTTCATCGATATTACAAGATGTGTTGAGCCAGGCCACGCAACCGGGCGACTCGCAGCTGGTTACGCCGGGCAATGGCACCGGGGGTATCGACGACGGCTATGCTGAGTTTACATCCAAGGTCCTGGCGTCGACTAATGAGGTGTGGCAAGAGAAGTTCGTGGAGCTAGGCAAAACTTATCAGGATCCACGATTGGTCCTTTTTCGCTCGGCGACCCAGTCGGGCTGTGGCGTCGCCACTTCATCTGTCGGGCCGCATTACTGCCCGGCGGACCATACCATATATCTGGACGAAACGTTCTTCGATGAGCTAAAGAACCAGCTAGGTGGCAGCAACGGTGATGTGGCTCAGGCCTATGTCATCGCGCATGAGGTCGGTCATAACGCCCAAAATCTGCTTGGTACCTTCGACCGGGTCGCGGCTGCCGAACAGTCCAAAGGTTCGGATGCCAACCAGCTATCCGTCAAGCTTGAGTTGCAAGCCGACTGCTATGCCGGTGTTTGGGCCTATCATGTCAAGCAAGAAGGGATATTCGAGCCGAATGAGGTCCAGGAGGCACTAAGTGCGGCCGCAGCCGTCGGCGACGATCGCATCCAGCAAAAGACGCAGGGCGGTGTCGCGCCCGAAACCTGGACGCATGGCTCGGCCGAGCAGCGTGTACATTGGTTTACGACCGGTCTCGACACCGGCCGCCCAGCCGCCTGCGACACATTTGGCTGAGACTATTCCTGGTACAGCATAATTCCGACCGCCACGCTCATTTGTAATGAGTGGCAGGGTAGAGCTCGGGGTTTTGGAATGGTATCAGCGCGAACACCATTGCCTCGGAGTAATATGACGAGCGAGTGATAACATTACCGGTTAGGATACCGACGGCGCCATTAGACTGCTTGGAATTGGACTTGTTGAATACGATATCGTCGGCTTCGCCGAGTTCCTTGCCCTCGTGGATGAGTTTTTCGATGGCCGGTGGTAAAAAGAAGACGCCGGTGCGACCCTTGCCAATCGTGCCATCCTTGCCGCGAACGACGATCCAGGCGAAGGCTTCCATGCCCTCGTCGGTCGGCTCGATGCCGCCTTCGAGACCGACGAAATAGTCGGCGTCGGGCACGCGGTCTGCTACGTTGTTGGCCCGAGTAAGGGCACCCCGCAGAGTTTCTTCGTCGTTCATCGGCTGGTCGCTGACGCCGGATTCGACCGATTCACCGACAATCTCGAAATCTCCGTCAGGGAAAACCCGACTGAATCCGTCGCGGACGGCGGCGAGCTTGGCGGGATTATTGGATGCTACGGCAATTTTTTTCATAAGTATCGACTGCTGGAAATAATTTGGTACCCCGGGCAGGGTAGCGCACGTCCCGACTGCGTCGAGACACTTTTCCGTGTAATCTTTCTCGGAGCCAGCTCCTGCGAGAGATCGCACTACACCGAACCTTGACGGTTCGGACTCGCTGCCGCGAGCTAACCATATAAAAACTCGTAGGCAAGCTAAGAGTTTTTATATGGTACCCCGGGTAGGGTTCGAACCTACGACCTGAAGCTTAGAAGTCTCCTGCTCTATCCAACTGAGCTACCGGGGCACGTCGTCGATCCGTACGCTTTTGTCCCGTTTTGCGAGGTATCGCAAAAGCTTCGACCTAAAGCTACGGCCCTCCTCTCAATCGCCCAAACAGCCTTCGGCTTGGTTTGGTCGATTGTGGTCACGCTTCACTTCGTCTTCGCCAAAATTTCAAACCAGCGAAGCGTTTGAAATTTCTAAATGAGCGGCCCCTCAGTTTTGTAAACCAAGCCGAAGGCTGTTTGCAAAACTGTAAGGAGGAATCGTGCGAGACCCTATGCCTATTCTGGCTACTTGTTCGCCAGGATAGGCATAGGGTTGTATCGAATTCCGACGTCGTGGTGCGGGTGGGGAGAATCGAACTCCCGTCTCGAGCTTGGAAGGCTTGCATACTAGCCACTGTACTACACCCGCGAATAGGGTGATTATATCAGATGAGAACGTTCCCGGCCACGTACGAAACCTGTCCGGTATCGCACCGGGGCAGGCTTCGTACTACTCAGCTAGTGGTCCAGCTTACAGCTGGGTCTTAAGCTCGGTCAGGGCGTCTTGTAGGGTCTTGACGACGATGCCGCTCGAGTTCAAGGCAGCCATCTGCTGGTTGAAATCGGTCGGGTAGCTGCCGTAGGGAGATGGGTTGTCGGCGGTAACATCGTGGTAAACGAGTACGAGCCAGGTCTTGTCTTGCTTGGCCTGGTTGAGCCATTCCTGGTACTGGGCCAGCGTGGTTTGTGGGGTCATGTTCTGGACGCGGATCCGATACAGATTGAAGTTGTCCTTCGTGTTGAAGCCTTCGTCGACGGTTCTATGGTACTGGTAGTACTTCTTTATCTCTGTGATGACGCTCTCGCTGTAATCGCCAAATGGTGAGGCAAAACCGGATACCGGTAGGCCGGTTAGGTTCTGGAGGAAGCTCTGTGAGTCGGCCAGCTCTTGGTCGACTTGAGGCGTCGTCAGCTGTGACAAGTAAGGGTGGGTAACGGTGTGCGAGCAAATCTCGTGGCCGGCTGCCATGAAGGCGTCGATGGTCTTTTGGGTGGTGGCGGGATCG
>CAZTXZ010000063.1:0-5035 GCA_964617895.1 uncultured Candidatus Saccharibacteria bacterium | reverse complement strand
TATGTTATAACTAGCAGTAATGTCGGAGGTACAGCAAAGCAGGCTTGAACTTACACAAGAATTGTGCGAGTTCATGGCAAGCGGCCTCAACGACGACCGAAGGGTCGATCTGACTCGAGGACGAGTGTTTTTAGCAGTCGACGATCCTCACACCATAAACGTCGACGACGCATTCCGTGTTAACTGTAGCAAGTCTGGATACGATGTCGAGATTGCTGCCGCCGATGCCTCGCAGCTACTGGGTCATCCTGCGATAATCGGAAAAATCGTCGACCATGACTCCGCCCTTTACCGTCGTGGCAAGACGGCCATGGTATTGCCTAGGCCCATCATCAATGCCCTTGGCTTGCAAGCCGGCAAACAGCAGCGGGCGCTAGTGATACGACAATCATTCGATCGTGCGGGCGGACTCATTGGGGGTCCTGTACTGATTCCTGCATTAATCCGGGCTGGCCGAACCACGCCTGAGGGACTGGGTAAAATGGTTTTGAAAAACCCCCGTCATTTACTACTCAGGGGGGCTTATCTGATTAATGGCGGTAGGGCCAATGAATCGTCTAATCCGGACGACCTCATCAGATTCAGACGACTGGGCACTCATCTGGTGTCGACCTATACTACTTTTGCCAACACCCTGGCAGCTGAGTGGGCCAGCAAAGAACATGTACCAGTACTTTGCCTGAAGCACAGCCAAAACGGTGGGATGGAGCCCTATTACGTCAACATAGACACCGTTCCGGGTGCCAAACATCCGGCCTATGCACAAATCACGTCAGCCTTACGCCGCGGCATCGATGCCATGAACCATATGAATTTGGGACATCATCTGGCCCACAGGGCTCCGGTCTTCGACGCAGACACACTCGGCCAGGTCGCGCTCCGCTTCAATGCCCGACGTCAGCCTGTTAGCTCAGAGGCGTCGTAAGATGTTACTATAGAGTGAATGGAAGAAATCAAGACTTTGGTCGAGACGGCTACCCACATAGTCGTCGTGCAGGCCGATAACCCCGATGCCGATAGCCTTGGCAGCGCCCTGGCACTCGAGCATATGCTAGGCGACATGGGCAAACAAATCACGCTGTACTGTGGTGTCGACATGCCGACATACCTCCGTTATATGTCAGGCTGGGACCGCGTGGTGCGAGATTTGCCCAAGCAGTTCGACCTGGCCATCATCGTCGATGCCAGCACCTACACCTTGTTCGAACAGCTCGACAAGACCAAGCAAATGGCGTGGCTCAAGAGCAAACCGGTCGTCGTGCTGGATCATCACGCGGTCGTCGAGAATCGCCTCGACTTTGCCGAAGTGTCGATAATCGACGGCAAATACGCTTCTACCGGACAGCTGCTGTACGATCTGGCAAACGAGTGCGCCTGGCCAATCAGCAAGCAGACCGCCGAATACCTGATGACCTCGATACTCGGCGACACCCAAGGGCTGACCAATGACCTGACCGGTGCCGAGACTTATCGAGTGATGGCGGCCTTGGTAGAACACGGCGCCGACCGACCATTACTTGAGGAAGCACGCCGCGAAGCCAGCAAAATGGTACAGGAAATCTACAAATACAAGGCTCGGCTCATAGCCGACACCAAATTTGCGAATGATGGCTCCATCGCTTACGTCACGGTTCCTCAGAAAGACCTTAACGAATACAGCCCACTGTATAATCCCGCCGCACTCATCCAATTCGATATGCTGCAAATCATCGACGTCAAGTTGGCCATCGTTTTCAAGCGCTACGACAATGGCAAATACACCGCTGCCATCCGCACTACCACCCAAGCACCTATCGCTGCCAAGTTGGCCGACTTCATGGGCGGCGGCGGACACCCTCATGCCAGCGGCTTCAAGATCGAAAACTGCAAGTCATTCGACGAGGACGAAAAGAAGTGCCTGGACTACGCTACCGAATTACTCGGTGAGCTGGAGTAGTCCGCCATGATTTGCATAATCCGCGCTCAAGTTTATACTGGAACCATGATTCATCATGTCTCACCTTGCTGCTGCCCAGTCTGTACTTAGGTGAGGCTTGTATCGTGCATTGATGACGAGCCTCACCGGCTCGTTTTACATTTTTAGCAGGAGAATCTTGATGTCACTCACGACCGAAACCTTAACCAACAATTTCAATCTTAGTCCAACCGATCACGTCCTGGTCGTCCACGCACATCCGGATGATGAGATGTCCACCGGCGCACTGCTCGATCATCTGTCCGAGAGTGGTACTCGCTACTCGGCCATCATCGCTACCGCTGGCGAGGCGGGCGACCGTGGTGACCCGGCGGAGTTGCAGGCGGGCATCCGTGTCCGCGAAGCCGCTGCTGCCTACGGGGCCTATGGCGTTTCACCTGATCGCCAATACTACCTAGGCCTGCCCGATGGCCGATTGCACGAGGCCACCGAATCCGGCCGACTTAGCCAGTTACTCGGCCAACTTTTCGTAGCCCTTAACGTCACCGTCGTCATCACGCCAGGCGAACAGGGCTTCGACGGCCACCTCGACCACCAATCAGTCCACCTGTCGGCTCTACGCGCCATTGACACGCTACACGATCAAAGCCGACCAATCAGGTCATTCGGACTGGCACGAAGCGGCGAGATTGCCATCCCAGTGGACAGTCAACGCAAACTGGCCAATCTGGCTTATCACCAGACACAATTTTCGATAACCCGTATCGGCGACAGATGGCAGCCATCGCCAGGTAGTGCGGCCTTACTCGAGCCATACGCCAGCCTGCTACACGACAGCGAAAAGTACACGCGTTACCGTTAATACTGCTCACGCCGCACATTAATAGGCTATAATGACACCAATATGGTTCTATACAATACCTTGACCCGGCGCACGGAAGAAATCGTGCCGCAGCAGCCGCCGGTCGTCACGATTTACACTTGCGGCCCCACCGTTTACGACTATCCGCATATAGGCAACTGGTTCACCTTCATCCGTTACGACCTGCTGGTGCGTACGCTTCGGGCAAATGGCCTGCAGCCAAAATGGGTCATGAATATCACCGATGTCGGGCACCTGACCAGTGACGCCGACGAGGGTGAGGACAAGCTCGAGAAAGGCGCCCGCCGTGAACAAAAGACGGCCTGGGACGTAGCTCGCCACTACAGTGACTATTTCGTCGAAGCTATGGGCCGACTCAACATGCTAACGCCCGATTATCTTCCGAAAGCCACCGAACACATCCCCGAGCAAATCGCCCTCATCCAGAGCCTGGAAGAGAAGGGCTACACCTACCTCATCGACGACGGCGTTTATTTCGACACCGCTAAGTTCCCAAGTTATGGCGATTTCGCCCGTCTCGACCTCGACGAATTGCAGGCCGGTGCCCGCGTCGAACGAAATCTGCAAAAGCGTAATCCCAGCGATTTCGCCCTGTGGAAGTTCAGCCCCAAAGATTCGCACCGCGACATGGAGTGGGACAGCCCGTGGGGCAAGGGATTCCCCGGCTGGCACCTCGAATGTTCGGCCATGAGCATAAAATACCTCGGTGAGACTCTCGACATCCACAGCGGCGGCATCGACCACATCCCGGTGCATCACACCAACGAAATCGCCCAAAGCGAAGCCGCCACTGGCAAGCCTTTTGCCAAATACTGGATGCACACCAATCACATCCTTATCGAAGATGAAAAGATCAGCAAAAGCCTCGGCAATACCGTCACCCTGGAAGACATTGAGCAGAAGGGCTACAGCCTCGAGGCCCTTCGTTTGTTCGTCCTCGAAAGCAGCTATCGCAGCCAGAGCAAGTTCAGTTGGCAAGGGCTCGAAGCCGCCAGTAACCGCCTGAAAGACTTGCGAGCTATGGCCGCCTTGCAATGGCAGCCGGTGTTGACCCATGATCGTAACACTTTTTCATTCGTGGATGTGCCAGAAGAAATGAAGACTATATTATCCAACGATTTGGCAACGCCGTCACTGCTAGCTTACTTGAGCGATGTCAGCAAACAAGTCCAGGCGACACTGGTTCATCCTTCGCGGATCGCACACTTCCAGGCACTACTACAGTCCATCGACAGCATGCTGGGTACCAAACTTACCGAGACACCCGACATCACTGCCGAGCAAAAGGATTTGATCAGTCAGCGCGAAGTGGCTCGAAGCCAAAAGAATTGGCCAGAATCGGACAGCATCCGGGTCAAGCTGACCGAGCAGGGCATCGGCGTCCGTGACCGCGATGACGACGGCCTGGGAACTATTTGGTTTTATCTGTAAGTTGGACTTTTTCGGCCACCGTCAGTAGCTCTTTGGATTCAAGATAATCTATCAATAACACACGGATACAGCCAGCAATCGGGATGGCAACGAGGCCACCGAGCAAACCGCCAAAACTGACGCCGATGACGACGGATGCAAAGACCAAGAGCGGCGACATGTTGGTCGCATTGGCCTGCAAGCGCGGCTGGATCAGATAGTTCTCAATTTGTTGATACAGGATATAGTAAAGCAGAATTCCTAGAGCCGATACCGGAGAAGTGAATAGGGCAACCAAGGTAACGATGATGGCGCCGATAGTGTGACCGACCATCGGGATGAGCCCGCAAATGAATACTACTGCCATCAGCGCCACCGGATAGCTAACATCAAAGAAGAGCAGGCCAGGTAGCAACAAACAGGCAGCAATGAAAGCCAGCATGACCTGACCGTTAACGTAACCTTTGACTACCCGATACATATCATCGCTGACCCGGGACACATGCTCGCGGCGGTCAGGTGGCAATAAACGCTGCCCAAAACCGACCCAACGCGGCCCTTCGACCAACATCATGAAGGTCAGGACCAGTATCGTCAGCACCGATATGAAACTGGTGGCAATAGACGACAGCGTAGACACAGCGCTGCCGGCCGAATAGCGCTCAATCTTCGTTTCGAGTTGTTTGGAAAAATCTTCGACCCGACCCTGCAAATGATAACGCTGGATAAACCGGCCGATATCGCCGTCACTGCTTCGGATATCACGGATAAGTGATGGCGCACGCGTGATAAGCGTGTTGGTCTGGCGAATCACCGGCGGAGCTAGG
>CAZTXZ010000062.1:0-5147 GCA_964617895.1 uncultured Candidatus Saccharibacteria bacterium | reverse complement strand
AGTCCCTCATTTTTTTTGCTATGATCGCTTAGAACTAGACCGTACATCGCAATCGCCTGACTCAAATCACCGGATCGCTCATAGTCGACTCCCGCGTTGAATGAGGCCGAGCTGCGCAGATCACTCGCCATATTTTTTGCCAAATCGTTTACTTAGCTTTTCGAGCTTGTCACGCTGAACTCGATATTTCTCGGCATTATCGAACGGCGTGTCCTCGAGTTGCTGATAGTTCCAGGTACTCAATTCGGGATTATCAAACGGTATGCAGTGAAAATGGATGTGTTCGACCGTGCTCTGGGCCTCAACTCCGTCCTTTTGGACGATTTGCATGCCTTTTACGCCATGAACTTCGCGGATTATTTTCTTGGCCAGGTAGAAAAATTTGCGCATGGTTTCCCACTCCTGCGGGGTCAGCTCCTTGACGGAACGGACATGACGCTTCGGTATGACCATGATATGACCATCGACATAGGCAAAGACCGGCACGGTCATGACGACGCCGTTTTCTTCGAAAAAGACGTACTTGTCGTCCAAATCACAAAAAACACATTTGCCAACAGTTTGCCAAATCTTGCCGTACTCGCCGGTTATCCGCGCGTCGCGGTAGTACACCTGCTTTTTCCGTTGTTCGGGCGTCAGCTTCATTTTTCCTTGAGCGGGTCCTTCCGGTACTGCATGAAATCCTTCAGGACATCGCTCAGGTGGCCACCGATGGCCCGTTGCAGGATTTGAGTAGTCGATATGGAGGTTGATTGACGATCGACCACCACCACTTCGCCGCCATAGCGGGTAACCGTAGCGTATTCCTTCGACTTCTTATAGTCGGCAGTCCAATCCTCCTTGACGGTCACGAAGGTATTCGGCTGGAGTAGGCCGAGTGTCGGCACGCAGCTGGGTTCAGGCAAGATGGTCACGAAATCGACCGAGCGCAAAAAGGTCAGCATCTCGGCCCGGATATTTTCGTCCAAAATTGGCTTGTTGGGCCCCTTGACACGTTTGATGGCAGCATTGCTACTGACGCCGACCACCAACACGTCACCGTAATCCTTGGCTCGTTCCAGATAACGGCACTGGCCGGCGTGGATAAGGTCCCATGAACCGGCCGTAAAGACCACTCGCTTGCCCTTAGTTTTGAGCTGGTCACTCAACATTTGCAAATCACTCTGTGCAATAAGACGCTTCTTCCACGAAGATGCCATGCGTGCGCTCCCCATTCCTTACCTCAATTTAAACCAATTCTAACACCTTTGGCGCCGTCAAGCTAGCGGACGATCGTGATGATTTTGCGCTCCAGCAGCAGCTGCTTGGTCCGAACAAAGTGATCATTCGCGGTTAACGATTCGTACGGATTATGTCGTAAAAATTTGTAGAAATCATGTAGCAAGAAATGATTGATCAGCAGTTCCAGGACATCGATATCTTGGCCGCCATCGTTGATTCGTGGCAAACTGAGCCGATTAGCCCCGCGCTTGGCGTAGCCGGAGTGGAGAAAATATTTTCGGACCTGACGCTCCGTTTTGTATTTGCAGTCGACTAGCAAGAAGGCTAGGGTTCGGGCGATGTCGAAAACCACTGGCCCATAAGCGTTTTTTTCGAAATCCAGTACACCGGTGACAGATACCGACAAATCGCCGTCCGGCTCATTGCTAAACAGAACGTTGCCGCGCACGAAGTCCATATGCAGTGGCTGGCGGCCATCCAGACGGTTCGTGACCGCCAAGCCGTCTATGAGACCGGTCAGGGTACGAGCGGGCACGGACAGGTCCAATTTATCGTGCAGGGCCCTACGGACACCTTCGTCCGAAAAGTATATCACCATCCTATTCAGCACCGCCTTTTGGAGTTCGACAACATCGTCGAGCTGCCGCGCCAAACGCAGACCGGCCGCCCGCTGGTGCATGTCACTCATCGTCTTGCCGAGGGCCTTGATGTGATCCTGAGTGTAAGCCTCCCACGGAATCGTGTGGCCGCTCAGATAGTGGTAAATGCCTGCGTAGCGCGTCGTGGTGCCAGAACGGAGTGACATCAACCTAGGGTCAAATGTCCGACGTGCCGGAAACCCACCGGCGGCCAGACTATCCGCCAACTCATTCGCGGCCAGCATTTGCCGCGCTATGCCGGGTTCGTGCTTGTACAAGATGGCGCACAACTCTTCGCCGTCCTCCGTCCGGACGCGATAAATCTGATTACGATAGCCCGACTGCGGCGCCGAAATCGTACCGCCCGCCACGCCGTACATGGCTAGGATGCGTGCAATCAGCGGGCGACTCATAACTATCGGCTGACGCTGTAGTGTAGTAGCAAGGTGTTATCGTTGAGTTTCGATGAATCCAGCAGGGTCAACCTGGCCTCGATTGGCTCATTGAACAGCGTCAAGCCAATGCCGAAGGTCAACGGCTCGACCGTCAGATACATTTCATCGATGAGTCCGGATTTCATGAACATGGTGTAGATGGCCGTCCCACCGCAGATTGCCACCTCTTGTGCACCCTCTTGCTCGAGCTGCGCAATCAACTGCCCGGGCGACAAACTAGTCGTTTCCACATCCGGAACGCTTATGGACTCTGGCTGGCTGGTGTAGACGATGTTACGGCGGCCCGGCATGGCCCGCCCGATGGTTCGGAACGTCTTGCCGCCCATGACGACGATACCCGCCTCTTTAGTGCGCGACACGAAAAAGCGCTTGTCCTCGGGGCTGGTCCAATCTGCCATATGCTCATCGTGCTCGGCAATGAAGCCATCTGCGCTCACCGCCGCAATCATGAAAACCTTCATCTGATCCTCCTCATCTTTAGTCACGATTATAGGAAAAAGTAGGCCCGATTACTACCAAACATACGGATAAATATTTGCTAAGGATTATGCTTGCGGCAAATGCACATCTGTGTCTAAATAGACATAGAAAGCTGCTAGGGTGGCGCAGCGAAATGGAGGGATTCGTGGCACACCAGGGTAAATTCATCGTTCTAGAGGGCATCGACGGCTCGGGCAAGGGCACGCAGTTCAAATTATTGGTCGAACGCCTGGAGTCCGCCGGTTACGACGTAGCGACTTTTGATTTTCCGCAATACGAGCGGGAGTCGAGTTATTTCGTTCGGCGCTACCTGAATGGCGCCTATGGTTCAGCCGATCAGGTCGGGCCTTACACCGGCTCGTTGTTTTACGCCCTAGATCGTTACGAAGCCGCGTCGGCCATTCGTGAGGCCCTGGCGGCGGGCAAGATAGTCTTGGCCAACCGTTTTACCGGCAGCAACATGGCTCACCAGGGCACGAAATTCCGCAGCGCCGAAGAGCGCCGCGGCTATTTCATCTGGCTGGACAATCTGGAGTTCCAGATGCTCAACATCCCACGGCCTGACATGAACATAGTGCTCAGGGTACCCGCCGAGATCGCCCAGGCTCAAATCAGTAAGCGGAACGAGCAGAGTGCCACCGAAAAGATTGACATCCACGAGGCTGATCTTAGCCACCTGCAACGTTCGGCCGAAGTTTATGATGACCTATGTAACCTTTTTCCCAAGGATTTCACGCGTATAGATTGCGTACGCAGCGATAAACTGCTCGAAGTCGAGGCCGTTCATTCGCTCCTCTGGGAAAAAATCCATCCGCAACTGCCAAAACCGAGCAAGAAGCGGACCGCCGCTGCATCAACCGAGCCTACGCCGGCGACTTCGGACAAAACTTCGGAGAAAAATTCTTATACCAAACAACTGCCGAGTGGCACCATCATCACCAACGCTGGCTACGACTATTTGGCCGATGTCGTCACTTCTGGTAGCGAAAGCGTCTACGCTTTCACCAGCAAGCTAGAACCGGCTAGCATAGCCACGGCGCTGGCGCGATTCAGTCGCGGCAACAAGAGCTTGCGCCTGGCCATCCTAGAAGAATTTGCTAACGCCGGCCAGATGGATGGGTCGCTGGCTGAGTCCATCCTGGCTGACTACGGCGACGAATCCGTCAAGCAGTTGGTAAATGTGCATTTGGCCGTCGAGGGCGCCAGCAATTTACTGATCAAGAAGTTGGAGTGGGGGCGCCTGGCGACTTATATCGAGCAATCGCCCCATGGCATCAAATTCGAAGAACGCGACGAGCACGGCAGTTATCGCTACTTCGTGCCGTCGTACTTCGACGCCACGACCAAGAATCTGTACTGCGATGTTTTGGACCAAATATTCGATACCTACGCCGATATGCTCATGCGGTTGACCAAGCACCTGACCACCGAATCGGGCGACAATGACACCGCCTATGCCCGGGCCTGTCACGTGCTGCGGGCCGTTTTGCCGGTAGCCACCCGCTCGACGGTCGGCATCTTTGCCTCGGCCCAATCAGTCGAAAGCCTGATTATGCGTTTGCTAGCCGACGAACTACCCGAAGCCAATGCCACCGGCGATAAGCTACTCGAAGCCGCCCGTCAGGTCATTCCCGCATTTTTGGGCGATGTCGACAAGGCCGAACGTGGTGGTGCCGTCACGGCATATCGCGCCAACACCGCCAAATCGGTCAGGACCTTTGCTCGTCAACATTTACCAGCCGACTATTCCGCGGGCAGCACGACACCGGTCACGCTGACCGATATCTGGCCACGCAACGAAATGAATCTGGTGCCCGACATGCTGTACGAACACACCGACCGCTCACTCAGCGACATCCGTGAAGCCGTCGCCGACTGGAGTTACGACCAAAAATTCGAAGCTTTCCAGACCTACATCGGGGACCGGCTTAGCCGTCGTCATCACCCTGGTCGGGCCCTCGAAAAAGCCCATTACAGCTGGGACCTCGTTACTCCGTATTCCGTCTTCCGGAGCCTGCAGCGGCACCGCCTGGTCGACGATTTGGAATGGCAAGAATTAACACCTCGCTTCGGTTACGACGTACCCAAACTGGTTGACGAGGCCGGACTGACCGACCTATTCGAGAAATGTTTTGATCTCAGCCTGCGGCTGTACAGCTCGCTCCAACAGGCCGATTATGGCCTGGAGGCTCAGTACGCCACGCTGTATGGTCACAACATGCGCTGGAAGATGACTATCAATGCCCGCCAGGCCATGCACCTGGCCGAGTTGCATGGATCGCCGACTAGTAACCAGGACTATCGCCAAATCGTCCGAGAAATGCATGAGAAAATCGCTGGTCGACATCCATTA
>CAZTXZ010000061.1:0-5163 GCA_964617895.1 uncultured Candidatus Saccharibacteria bacterium | reverse complement strand
TGATCAGTTGGGGCGACTTTGTTCGCCTCTGAATCCGCCTTCTCCTTGTCGGTTGCAGGAGAGAGGTTTATGCTGTTGCCCGAAGGGTCGGTGAGCTTATCCTCGCGGAAGAAGTGAGTGGTGTTGCTTAGTTCCAGTGCCAACAAAGCAGCTCCGCCCAACAGCAGGGTCGCTAAAGTGATGACTATGGCTTTTCGCTTTGTCATACCTATCCTTTAATGAGTTTGTATTTTCAGTGAGGCAGTCGAGACATCTTTATCAGTACATTACAAAGTATACGCTTATGAATATATACGTTCAAGGTGTAATTAATGGCCGTGAACTAATTACGAAAAGTCGCACAAACAACGCCCCAATCCCAGAACATAACGGGGCGTATTAAGTTGTCGCCCCTAAAGCTTACGAAATCAGCCCGATCAGATACTTGCCGTAGCCGGATTTTTTTAGGGGTTCGGCTAGGTCACGGAGTTGCTCGGCTGTAATGTAGCCTTCTTGGTAGGCGACCTCTTCGATACATCCAATCTTGAAGCCGGTGCGTTGTTCGATGACTTCGACGAATTGGCTGGCCTGGTTCATGCTCTCAAAGGTACCGGTGTCGAGCCAGGCGCTGCCACGGCCCATGGTTTGGACCTTGAGTTTGCCTCGATTGAGGTACTCCTCGTTCACTGATGTGATTTCGAGTTCGCCACGGTCCGATGGTTTGATATTTTTGGCTATCTCGACGACGTCGTTATCGTAAAAGTACAACCCCACGACTGCGAAGTTACTCTTAGGGTTGGCTGGCTTCTCTTCGATGCTGATAGCCTTGCGGTTGTCGTCAAATTCGACTACGCCGTAACGCTCAGGATCGGCAACCTGATAGGCGAACACTATACCGCCGTTAGGGCTGACGCACTTCTTCAGGCTATTGCCGAACCCATGCCCGTAAAATATGTTGTCGCCTAGCACCAAGGCAACTTTGTCGTCGCCAATGAACTCCTCGCCGATTATGAAAGCTTGAGCAAGGCCGTCAGGCGATGGTTGTGACGCATATTCGAATCGGCAGCCAAGCTGCGAACCGTCTCCGAGCAAACGCTGGAAGCTCTCGGAATCCTCAGGTGTGGTGATAATTAAGATTTCACGGATGCCTGCCATCATCAGCGTGCTGAGCGGGTAGTAGACCATCGGCTTGTCGTAGATGGGCATGAGCTGTTTGCTGATGCCTTTGGTGATTGGGTACAGGCGTGTGCCGGACCCACCGGCTAATATAATGCCTTTCATATTTCTCCTTTGGCAGCTACGGGGCTGCGCATGTTATAGGTTTGTAAAATGTCGTGCTCTTGCATGAAAACCTTGCGTTCATGGACCAGGTCGATTTCGGAAATCGTAGAGGACGATGCGATTGCCAACCCCGAAACGAAACCTTGCACCTCCTCGAGATCCAGCGGCTGCCGGTAACGGGCAATAGTGGAGTGGATGATAGATGGTGGTCGGCGTGTACCTTCTGGAAGGGTGAAGTTGTCGACATATTTTTGTCGCACGGCATCCAGCTCGCCGTCGTCGTGACCTCGTACTATGATGGCATCGGGGAACGCCGCTATTGTGTCAAAGATTACCGTGCCCGCGGGTTGGTCGCTGGTGGCCAGACTGAGTGCCCGCATGGCCGATTGGCCGATACGGTCAAATATGTCGGGTGACGGTTCGTTGTATCTGGCCTCGGGCGACAGAACATGAGCAACGGTTATGTGTAGCTGATCACTATCGGGCAGCCACAAGGCATCGGCCGAAAATTTCTCGACAAGCCGTGCCTGCAATGCAGCAATAGCTTGTTGCGTCTCGGCACCCAGCGGAGCGACTACGATGTAGCCGTCGCAGGCAATATCGTAGGATGGCTTACTTGTTGTCTGACTCATGTGATATATATTCCTTCAGATCGTCATGCCAATCCCGGCTCTCGAATCCTGTCGCGTGCAATTTTGCCAGGTCCATCTCACTTTGGAGTGGGCGAGGAGCGATGCCTTCCTTGCCGGCAAAATACTCGGCCGTCGTCGTGTCGGTCACGGTCAAATCCGCGTTGGCAGCCCTGAAGATTTCACGGGTGATTTCGGCCCAACTCGCCGGTTCGCCATCGTTAGTGGCGTTGTATGTTCCAGGTGCTGCATCCGTGGTAATGAGATGATCGATAATGCGGACTAGTTCGCTAGTGAACGTCAGTCGTCCGACTTGGTCGGCCACGACCGTTGGCGAAATGCCCTTTTCTGCCAGGCCCAGCATAGTACGGACAAAGTTTTTGCCCTCGCCGATGACCCAGGTAGTGCGCAGCAGGTAAAACTTTGGTGCTAGTGAAACGGCTAAATCGCCGGCTGCCTTGCTGGCGCCATACACGGAAAGTGGTGAGAAACCCTCGTCCTCGGTGTGTGGGCTGACGGTGCCGTCAAAGACATAGTCCGATGATATATGAACGAGCGTGGCGTCGTAGTGTGCGGCAACGGCCACAAGGTTGGCGACCGCATCGGCGTTTATTGCCCAGGCGGCACGGCGCCCCTCTTCGGTTTCGGCGCCATCGACATTGGTGTAGGCGGCGGCGTTCAGGATGTGTGTGACACCCGCCCAGTCAAAATTCTCGACAGCATTTCTATCTGTGATGTCGAGTTCGTCGGCATCAACGGCATGAGCATTTGGGTATTGTGCACGAAGCGCCGTGCCAAGCTGGCCCTTGGCGCCAATGATTACGAATTTTGAACCATCCATCTGTCAAACCTCCATAGGAATTACGTCTTTTAGCATCGGGTGCCCGGTATCCTTTTCGGATACGACTGACTCGTCTTTAGGTATGGGCCAGTCGATGCCCACAGCCTCATCAAATAAATTCACAAATGTGTATTTTGCATCCGGTGACCAGTGAGCGTTGACGAGGTAAGTATAAGTGACGTTCGGGTCGAGAGTCTGGTAGCCGTTGGCGACCCCACGCGGTACGAATACTGCCACGCCGGGGTTTATCTCGATTGTAAAGGTCTTGCCGAAGCTGTCGCCCTTGCGTAAATCAACCCAGGCGCCAAAGACGCTGCCGTTTGCTACCGAGATGAACTTTTCCCACGGCTCGGCGTGCAAGCCACGCGTGACGCCGCGCTCGACATTGTAACTAAAATTGTTTTGCACGACCTCGAAGGCGGGCAGACCGAGGGCTTCCATCTTTTCTTTCTGGTAATTTTCTTTGAACCAACCGCGGTTGTCACCATGAACGGGGAGCTTTACTACGTAAAACCCGGGTATCGGTGCCTCTGTTACGGTCAGTTCGTTGTAATCATTCGGATCAAAGCTCATCATGCCTCCTTTAGCATCATGTATTTGTATAGTCCTACCAAAGTTTCGGCGTCCACAATTTCATTCTGCTCAATCATGCCACGAACTTCCGCGAGAGTGAAGAACGACTGTCCGCCGATTGCTTCATCTTCATCGCGATTAGTTGATTCGAGCCGTACATCTTCAGCCGAGTATAACGCGGCATTAATATCTGCAACGCCGCATGCCGATTGGATAGAGCCCAGACTGGTCCATTTGTCGCTAGAAAGGCCCGTCTCTTCGAGAAGTTCGCGTTTTGCTGCATGGAGTAAGTCCTCGCCATCAGAGTGCCCACATGGTATCTCCCAAATAGTTTGTTTGATCGGATAGCGATATATTTTCTGCAAGAGGATTCGGCCCTGAGAGTCCACGGGTATAATTTGGACCGAAGGAGCATGAAGTGACAAGTAACTATAGGTTATTTCTTTATCGTTGTGAGTACGCACTTGGTCTTTATTCACTTTGATCCACGGGGTTTCGTACACAACCTCGGTACTGAGTGTTTGCCAGTCTGCCATATCAGAGTACCTTCTTTGCTGTCGGGTCGCTCGGTGCTTTTATGGTAAATATGCGCGTAGGTTCTAGTATCTCCAAGACCAAGTTGTTTGGGGTACCAGGCTCGATAGCGACAAATTCACCGGCTGAGATTTCTAGTTCGTCGTCGCCAATGATTGCCCGCACTTTGCCGCTCACTATGATTGAACATTCAAAAGTTGCCGATGTCTTCAGCCCATGGTCCGTGGGGCCGATGGGGAACTCGGCATACTTTACCTCGACAACATCAGTTTTTATTTCAGGTGCATCCATGAATTGCCCGACAAACCACCCCCAATGGTCTTTGCCGTCCGCCTTATAGTCACCAATATGATAGCCCATATCTATTGCCCCTGCTTTGCGTAGGCGGCTTCGACTTCAGATTTGTCGGCTTGCCACCAGTCGCGATTCTGGTCGTACCAGTCGATGGTTGCTTTGAGGCCGTTCTTCATGCCGTTGTTGTCGGTGTATTGCGGCTGCCAGCCGAGTTCTCGGCGGAGTTTCGACGAGTCCATGGCGTAGCGCATGTCGTGACCTGGCCGGTCGTTGACGTGATCGTACCAATCTTTTGGTTTGCCCATTTGTTCCAGAATCATTTCGATGACTTGCTTGTTGTTGACGTGGTCGTTGTCAGCGCCGATGATGTAGGTATCGCCGAGCTTCCCCTTGTCGAGGATGAGGTGAACGGCCTCGTTGTGGTCGTCCACGTGTATCCAGTCACGGACTTGCTCGCCGGTGCCGTACAGCTTAGGTTTGATATCGCTCAGCACGTTGGTGATTTGCCGTGGGATGAACTTCTCGATGTGTTGATACGGCCCGTAGTTATTGGAGCAGTTGCTGATGGTTGCCTTGATGCCGAAGCTGCGGATCCAGGCGCGCACCAGGTGGTCGGAGCCGGCCTTGGTCGAAGAGTAGGGGGATGAGGGGTTGTACGGTGTCTCTTCGGTGAAACGGTTAGGGTCGTCGAGCTCCAGGTCGCCAAAGACTTCGTCGGTGCTGATGTGGTGAAGGCGCTTGTCGTGTTTGCGGACGGCTTCCAGGATCGTGTAGGTGCCAACGATGTTGGTCTCTACAAACGGCCACGGATTACGCAGCGAGTTATCGTTGTGGGATTCGGCGGCAAAGTGTACGACGATGTCGGTTTCGCCAACGAGCTTGTCCATGAGTTCGTTATCACATATATTTCCCTCGACGAACGTGATCTTGTCCATGACCGGTGCAAGATTGGCCTTGTTACCAGCGTAGGTCAGGGCATCGATTACGGTGACCTCGTATTCTGGTCGGTTCTTGATAGTGTAGTGCACGAAA
>CAZTXZ010000060.1:0-5182 GCA_964617895.1 uncultured Candidatus Saccharibacteria bacterium | reverse complement strand
TGCCTTTAGCTACATCTGGTCCGGCACCCAGCATTTGCTGGGGCATCGCAAGAATGTCGGCAGCTTGATGGCCTCGCGCACGCTGTTGCTGATTTTTGCTAGCATTGCCGCCGCTTACATTTACCTGGTTTTGAGTCTGCGTAATCAAAGCGGCAGCGACGACGCCAGCCCTCTGCCAGCATTCCTGCTACTGGTGACCATAATCGTGCCGTATCTGTTTGCCTGGTTCTCGGGCATCACCGCGGCCTACGAGCTGACCGTGCACGCCCGGCTGACGCGCGGCGTTTTATACAAAAGGGCACTCAATCTTTTGGCGGGCGGACTGGCATTCTTGATCGTTTCGACCATCTTCATGCAGTATCTCAACTCGGTCTTCCTGTCTAATCTCGGCGAATTCTCCATCAACGCCGTACTGTTAGTGGATTATCTGTTGTTATTGATGATCGCGCTAGGTTATGTAATCGTCATCGCGGGCGTCCGCGGGCTGCAAAAGATAGAAGAGGTTTAACGGTGTCGGACGTACGCAATACAACCTATGCTGAGGCCGTAAAGATTAGTCGCGATTACCTGGGTCCCGCCGCCGAACGGTTCATGGAGCGGCAGATTCGGAGTCACCTCAACAAAGACCCGGCCGACCTGCAGCCGCACGATTTGTATAAATTGCTGGACTGGATTCGCATATCGGTCTCGTTCCTATCCGAGGATGCCGATGTCGTCGAAGATTATGTGCACCAGCTGCGCAAGCTAGCCAGCAAAGGGGTGAGCTCGCATGGATGATGACATCAAGGATCCGCTAAGCCTGAGCCCCGACACCACATTACAATCTGCCGTCGAGGCCTATGCGCAGGCCGAGGCCTTGTTCAACAGTATCGGTGACGGCGCCATCGCCACCGATGAATTCGGCCATATCACCAAGATCAACCACGTGGCGCTTGATCTGCTTGGCTACAAAGAGTCTGACGCCCTGGGCCGATGGTTTCCACGCGTGATTGTCGCCTACGAAGAGGGCGGGGAACAGCTGGACATGATTGACCGAGGGTTTACTCAAGCTTTCCTAACCGGCAAGCCCGTGACCCAAAGGGTCTGGTACAGACGCAAGGACGAGACGCTGTTGCCAGTCTCGAGCACTATATCGCCACTGGTGTTGAGTGGTCGGCCAATTGGCGCCATCGCCATTTTCCGTGACATCAGCCGGGAATACGAAATCGACCGCATGAAGAGTGATTTCATCTCACTGGCCTCGCACCAATTGCGCACCCCACTGTCAGCCATCAAGACCTACTCACACATGCTACTGGACGGTTTCATGGGTCCGATATCGCCCACCCAAAAGAAGTCCCTGAAGACCATCGTCGCGGCCAGCAATCGTATGAACGAGCTCATCAGCACGCTGTTGAACGTTTCACGCATCGAGAGCGGCAACGTCATAGTCTCGCCCAAGAACGTCAACCTGAACCACCTGGCTGACGAAATTGTCCGCGAGTTGCACCTGGCCATCAAGACCAAGCACATCAACCTGCACGTCCACGCACCCAAGAAGCCGGTAATCATCCAAGCCGACAACCTCATTACCAAAGAAATCCTGATCAACCTGTTAAGTAACGCCATAAAATATTCGCCGGACGGCGGCGATGTGACCATCACCGTTCAGCCCCGCAAAACGACCGTGATCATCAGCGTTACGGACACCGGGCTGGGCATTCCCCTGGCGTCACAGCCGCAAATCTTCACCAAGTTTTATCGGGCCAGCAATGTCGTCCGTCGCGAGACTACCGGCACGGGGCTGGGTTTATACTTGGTAAAAGGACTCATCGACGCTCTGGGCGGCAAGATATGGTTCGAGAGCATCGAAAATCACGGCAGCACATTCTTTGTCCGCCTGCCGCGGACCTACGCCGCCAAGAAGACCGGCCGTACCGGCATCAACAGCCTGCCGAAAATCAACAAACGTACTCCGCCCTCGAGGAAGCTGTAAGATTTCCCACTGTTGGGGCGGGTCAGTATGGTACAAATAGAGGGACGTCTACGGAATAATAAGAGCAAGGACATGAGGTGTTATGGCAAAAGTATTGATAGTAGAAGATGACAAGGATCTGAACCAAGCGTATCAGATGATACTCAGGCGTGACGGTCACGAGGTATTTGTCGCACACAACGGTAAAGAAGCCCTCAAAGAGGCCCAGGCTCACGACCCTCAGCTGATCCTGCTCGATTTGTTGATGCCAATCATGGACGGCCTGGAGTTCCTCAAAAAATACGACTTGCCCAAGCAAAAGGACGTCAAGGTGCTGATTTTTACCAACATGGAGAACTCGCCCGAGGTAAACGAAGCTTACAAGCTTGGCGCGCACCGTTGCATCATCAAATCCTGGACCGCGCCGCAGAACCTATCTCATGTCGTTAGCGAAGCCCTACATGACAATCCCAAGCCTGCCTCTGTCAATGGGGCCTGACGCCGCCCGGCGTCTTGGGCAGTTAGACTACTCTCGAATTTAGAATTTATTTATACAGCCGGACTGGCGTTGGCTGAGCCTCGCGCCATTCCTTCCATACTTGCTTGGACATCGGTGATGAACTGATCGTTGATGGTGTGCTGCAATTTATCGAGCGACACCTGATACAGCGTGTGTTTGCCATAAGTAATGACGCCGGCGTTCTTGAGCTTATTGAGTTCCGTGGCGGCCGTTTCGCGCGTCAGACCAGTCAGGTTGGCGAAATCTTGGTGAGTCAGATTAAGCGTGATTTCGACCACACGCGGGGCGATGGTTTTGCCGTGAGTGAGTGTCAGATAGTGTAGGGTGTACAGTAGCTTGTCGCTGGCCCTGGAGTGCTGCAGGGCATTCAGACGCATGGCATTGCCTAAATAATCGACGACGAAACGGTTCAGGACGCTGAACGCGTAAGCCGGATCGCCCTTGATATATGTGAGGTAATCCTCACGCGGTAGGGCGTACAGCTCTACGTCGGTGAAAGCTTCGAAATAAAAGAAGGAGTTGGGTGCCTTTTGGAAAACCCACGGCACCGGAAAGATATCATAATCGGCGTAAAAATCGACCGGTTTTTCGTCACCCTGGACGCTCAAGTTATAAGCTTTCATGACGCCGGTCTTCACGACATAAACGGAGCGCGGCGCTTCACCCTGGAAAATAACGATTTCACCTTTGTGATAGCGCTTCGTCGGGTAGCGCTGCAAAAATTTTCTAAATGCTATTTCATCGTTTCCCATATTCTTCAAGTGTACACGCTCCGGTCGGACATTAAAATGATAGGCGTAGCGCCAGAGTCTAGCGTCTACCTAGCTTCCGCCGGAACTTGCTCAGCCGCCTCATCGCCAGGCTTTCTATTTGCTGCGTGATGTGAGCGAGCGAGCTGTCGGCCATGTACCCCTCCTTGACCTCCTCCATCGTAACATCGGAAATACCCGGCCACTGTGAAAATCCATACAGCGCTCGGGCATTTGTCTAGGCTGGGTCTGCTTATCGTGGAGTGCTGGACGCTACGCTGTCGTCACCCAAGACGATGATGAAGTCGGCATCGGGGTATTTCGTGGCGTAGGGGTTAGAAGTGGTGACCTTGCTATCGGGGTAGACGGTCTTGAGAGCTTTTAGGGTAGCTGGTTTGGTAGTGCCCGAAGCATTGATGATGAATGTGGCAGTGGCCGGGGAGGCGGCATCGGCGATGGTAGTGACATCGATATTACGAGCCGTCAACAAGTCTTGATTCTTGCCGGCCAGACCGAAGGTCTCGGTCCCGTTCAGTATGGCCACCTGAGCCCCTTCCTGGGCGACCGGGTTGGTGCTCATCAGGCGGTTGAGCGCTCGTCGGATATCGCTAAAATCATCGACCCCGGCCGCCGGGACCAGCGCCGACTGACCAGACGGCGTACGATATGACGCCAAGTAATCCTTGCCGTGCAGGTCGTTCAGTCCGTACGACTTCAGCTGGCTGTCGGGAGTTTGCTTGGTAATATCGTACAATCGGCGGACTTCGTTGAGCTGCATGTCGGTCTTGACGTTGCGTCCCAACGAGTCGAACAGGCTCGACAGCTTGACGGGGTTGGCCAGCACGCCAGTACTGGTAACTTTGTTCTTGAGCTGCAGCAGCAGCATGCGCTGATTGGCCGTGCGCGTGAAGTCACTGTTGGCATAGCCACAACTGCCGGGTGCATCACCGCGCGCTCGTGCCAAATTGAGGGCCTCCCGGCCATCCAGATGGTGTTTGCCATTGCTGAGTCTGACAAGTGGTCCGCCCGTGGTCCAATCGGTGCTAGGATCGTACAGGCCGCACGAAGAATCGCTCTTGATGGTGACGTCCACGCCACCGACGGCATTGACGGCATCGCGTAGCGCGCCGTAGTTGATTAGTGCGTAATAATGAATCTTGATCCCCAGATTCTCGCCCAGGGTTTGCTCCAACAGACCCATGCCGCCCGAAGGAAAGCCGCTAGCCCTGAACTTCTGCTGCTCCCCGGCAACGAATGCCTCGTTGATTTTCGCATGTTGGTAACCGGCGATGTCGACGTACAAATCTCGCGGTACGCTGAGCAGGAAAGCCTTATGATTGCGAGTATCGATGCTCATGATCATGATTGAGTCGGTCAGAGCGGCGCCGTTGTGGCCCGGATCGTCGGTGGAGTTGCCAGCCAGCAGCAGATTGACACGACCTTCGGTCTCACCCCTAAGCTGGGTGGTACTAAAGATTTGGAATAAATTGCCCTTGAAGATATGCGAGGCGTTCAGTATAAATTTGATACCCAGCCACATGCCGATCAGTATGAACGGCAGCAAAATGACGAAGATGATCTTCTTTTTGGTCCAGTGAATACCACGAAAGCCAAAGCGGTGTTTACGACGCTTAGGGCGTGTTGTCAGGTTGCCAAAACCAAGTTCCGGACCGGCCGTCGTCACCGGTGGCAATGTCCCGCGATACGATGACATGGTCATGCCGACATCAGGGAATGCTTGGGTTTTACGAATAGGCGAAGGTCCGAGAGTGCGTCCCTGCGGCACAAAATTATCGATCGCTTGCGGGCGGTGCCTTTTATTTTGCATAACGTATCCCCCAGTATACCAAATGACAGCACGCAGTGGCTTGCTTTTCGCTTAAATAATGACGATACGGGCGCAAATCGTGAACCGAACCGCTAGCCGTTGACGGGTATGCGATATTGCAACTGGACGCG
>CAZTXZ010000059.1:0-5217 GCA_964617895.1 uncultured Candidatus Saccharibacteria bacterium | reverse complement strand
CTTCAAGAATAGGCAGACGTCATCGACCATGCCCTCACAGCTCCGGCGGCCATCCATTTCTGCCTTTGGGAAGGCGCAGGCACAACGTCCCAAATCCCAAAAGGAGCAGTTTCGCCCGAGGTTTTCTTCTTTAGGATAATAACTCTGCCTCTCACTCATAGTTATAATTATAGTCCTTTGTGCCAGGGGATGAACATTGGTGGCCGCAGGGATCGCCGGTATGGAAGAATGTTGGCGGTAGGCGCCCTCAGTCCGCATATGCTAAACTGAAGGCGATGGCATTCCAGTTTTTATTAGCAAAACTTCAATACCAGGGACAGAATCTTGCACGGTGATGTGTTCACCGAACTGAGTCTCGTAATTGTTATAGCCGCAACCGTGGCGATGATAATGCGCTTCCTACGCCAACCCTTGATCATGGGTTATATCCTGACGGGCATTGTCGTTGGCCCATCGGTACTTAAGATCGTGCAGTCCAAGGACGCTTTTGAGACTTTCAGCGAAATCGGCATTGCCCTTCTTTTATTCATCATCGGACTTGAGCTAAGTGCCGCCGTGGTCAAAAGGCTCGGTAAACCTGTAATACTTACCGCCCTGGCACTGCTGCTCACCATCGGCACTATTGGATTTTTAGTAATCAATGCCTTTGGGTTCAGCCGGACGGAAGCGGTGCTGGTCGGGCTTGCATTGTTCTTTAGTAGCACCATCATTATCGCTAAGGTTTTGAGTGACAAGCGGGAGCTGACCCGGTTAAGCGGCCAGATCGCTATCGGTGTCATACTTTTGGATGACATAATCGCCACTTTCGCCTTGCTGTATGTGGCGGCCCAGACGGGCGAACCGTTGACCCCGGCAACCCTGGGACTCCTGGTTCTCAAGGGGGTCGCGTTTATCGGTGTATTGATATTGCTGGGCACCAGGGTCTTGCCGAAAGTGCTCAGATACGTGGCGAAATCCCAAGAGCAATTGTTTCTTTTTGCGTTAGCTTGGGGATTTGGCGTGGCGTCGGTCGTCAGTGCCATCGGATTTTCGATTGAAGTCGGAGCTCTTTTTGCGGGTGTCGCCTTGGCGCACTTGCCTTACGCCCACCAAATTGGAGCCCGCCTGAAGCCGTTGCGCGATTTCTTCATCATCCTGTTCTTCATCAGCTTGGGCGAAAGGCTGCAATTCAACAATCTGGCGGACGGGCTTGTGCCCGCGCTGGTGCTGTCGTTCATCGTGCTCATCGTGAAGCCGCTAGCCGTGATGGTTTCGCTGGGTCTTCTGGGCTACACCCGTAGGACGAGCTTCAAGGCAGGAATCAACCTGTCGCAAATCAGCGAATTCTCGATCATCTTGATAGTTTTGGCAACGACGGCGGGCCTCGTGGACGAGTCCGTCAGCGCCATAATCACCCTGGTAGCAATCATCACGATTGCCGTGTCCACCTATCTCATGAAGTACGACAACTGGATATATGCCAAGATAGAGGAGCGATTACGTATCTTCGAGCGCAGGAACATCACCGAAAAGATACCAGCGCCAATCGAATATTCCACGGTCTTGTTTGGGTTCGCAAACGGGGGTGAACCATTGCTTGAGGCGTTGGAGTCTCAAAACAAGCCGTTTTTGGTCGTCGATTATAACCCCGAAAGCATCGCCAGGCTGGATGAGATGGAAGTGCCGTATGTTTACGGAGATTTTACGGATGTAGAACTGCTCGATGAAATACCTCTCGACAAAGCCAAACTAATCATCAACACCACCGGAGATCACGCCGTCAACATGGCGGTTGTTCGGTATATTTCCCATCGAAACAAAAGTGCCACCCTCATATTCTATTCACAGTCCCAAGAGGAGACCGACGAGCTGTACAAGCTAGGCGCAACATATGTCATCCCGATTTATACGAGTAGCTCTTTCAGGCTGAGCGAATACATCAAGGAACACGGCCTGAACAAGCAAGAATACAGACACCTCAAGAACACCTATATGTAATTGATGACGACATATTTAGCCAGTGCCGTCCCGGTACTGCACTAAATTGGCACTCTTGACATGAGAGTGCCAATTTCTTATACTGACTATAGAAGCTTTTATGCTTCTTCTCTCATTAATAAGATGAAAGGAGAAAATATATGAGCAATCTAATGAGATGGGATCCGTTCTCAGGGCTATCAGCACTGCAAAAGCAGTGCTTTGGTGATGATTTCATGACCCCGTTCAAGTGAGTCAACACCCCGACTACTGATGTCTACACAAAAGAAAACGAGCTGATCGTCGAAGCTCATCTGCCGAACTTCGTGCAAGATGACGTGAATATCCAAGTAGAGCAGGGTGCTTTGATCATCAGCGCCGAACGTCACGAAAAGGAAGAGGACAAGGACAAAAAATACGTCGTCCGCGAAAGTAGCAGCAGCTTCTACCGCCGCCTCCAACTTCCGGAACGAGCCGATGCCGACAAAATCAAAGCCGACCTCGACGAAGGCGTGTTAAAGGTCAGGGTGCCATTAACACCGCTGCTCGAGCCGAAGAAAATCGCCATCACGGCCAAGACCAAGAAGTAATGGCTATATGTCCTGGACGGCCCACTCGGTGGGAGGGGGCCGTTTTGATTCGTTGGAGTGTGTTCTATTTCCGGGTGCCGCGCAGTAGCGGATAGCTCAAGAAGGCCATAAGGGCCACGTCCACCAAGACATTTATATAGACACCATAGATTAGGGACATCAAAGCCTCATACGCCATCCATGCGCCGATGCCGTACATCAAGATTTTACCTAGTTCTCTATCCTTTTGCTGGATTGTCCGTCGTCCTAAAAGTAGTAATAGCATACTGAAGCCTATGAAGACCGAGCCATAGAGGCCCCGGCTCCAACCCTCAAATGATTCCTTGGACACGAATCTTTGGTAAACTGGCAGGCCCTCTAGTCCAAAAATCGAATAAAAAAGACCGAACGCGATTCCGATTAATCCGGCAATCGTTATCCATTGGATATAGTGCTTCTGCTTCATGTAGGCATCATATACTTATTTGCCCTAAATCGGGAAGGGCGGTCTAGCTATCTTGGTTCCTGGATCCGGCAAAGGGGTACGAAAGCGGGCGGGATGAATCTAGGGTTTGTATGGGGAAGATGCGCAGATTCTCAAGAGTCCGTAGTAATGAATATCGCATCTGCGTGACATCGCCATGCGAAACCTCATCCGACCACCAGGGTTTGCGCTTCATTCGCTCGACGTGTTCCTCGATGCCTGGATCGAGGTAGATTATTCTGTGATGCGCCGAGGGCGCCATCTTCATCAATCTCTGCGGCCGCCTGTTTTCCACGTCTACCTGCTGACCCTTGACCAGCACGACCTCGGATGCGCTTAACAGACCAAGAACTGACGGTATTATTCTGCGGCGCTGCCGGGTCCGCTCATCATGCAGAGCGATTTTGCCGACGAATAACATGCTGTTGGGCTCTGCTGCTATAGCTTTGTCCCGCCAGCCCAGGTCGGCGACCAGATCTTCGGGCTGCTCATCGACGACGTGTGTAATGAATGTTTCTTTTCCGGCCCCACTACTTCCGAAAACCCAAACGACCTCTTTTCCAGGGGCGGAATCAATTTTCATGCGAGAAGTATATCAGAAAGTAAGCAAAACAATACTATAAAATATATTCTGACTTTTAGTGGCGCGCTTAGCTGACGTACTTCGGCACTCGTGTCTTTTGCCGGTGGTGCGACGCGCGCGATTATTTTTTCGATGATCGTCGACAATAACGGATCAGGTCAGCGGTCTAGATGGATATACCGAGCTTCCGCAGCTGGTCCAGCAAATCTTCGCGATTTGTAAAGAGTATCGGGGTGAAACCGCATTCTTTTGCAGTGCTCAGGCTCTTCTCCCCGTCATCGATGAAAATTAGCTCATCGAGTTGCACGCCAAGCTCTCCGGCAAGCTTGGCAAAGGCCTCGGGGTCCGGCTTCATCAACTTTATCTCGGCCGACGCATTGAACGCATCAAAATGACTATCCAGGTGTTTCTCTCGCATGTATCTCGCGCCTTCGAGGGTCGTATTGCTGAGCAACCCTACTTTGAAACCCGATTGTCGCAGTTTATCGACCAGGTCGAGCATATCGTAGTCGATGACAAGCAGATTACGACTAGATTCATCGCTTAGGACCATCAATTCCTCCAGCTTTTCCGCTTGGCCAAGCTTGTCCAGGAATTCGGTCCAGAATTCCCGCCAAGTAGCCACCTCGCCCAAGTTTATTTTGTGGTTCATGCCAAAATAGGTCTCCGCGAATGTATCTTCGCTGACGCCAAGAAGCAGACGGGCCATATCGCTGAAATTATTCCCCGTGGTACCGACCCCGCCGATTACACCACCGTAATCAAAGCCGATTGCTCTGTATTTCATATCCGTATCATAGCAAACGTAGCCCCAAGCATCCTGGTCAGCAAAAGTAAAACGCTCACACGCTACTGGCATATGAGCGTCTCACTTTGGCTGAGCATCGTTGGCCATATTAGAATTTTGCTAACTCGGGCTCAAGCAAAGTGACGTTCTCTATGATATGTTTTACCCCCAATTCTTCTGCCTCTTGCCGACTGAGATGGCCGGTTAAAACCGCAACCGGCTCTATTCCTGCATTCCACGCCATTTGCATGTCGCTCTGAGCATCGCCGACGAGTATGGTTTCATCAGGCTTTGCGCCTTGAGCTTCCATAATCTTTTGAGCGATGTATGGGTGTGGCTTTGCATGGGTCATGTCGTCCAAATCGTAGATAGTTATTATGTGTGCGAATACATCGGGAATCCCGAATTTAGGCATAACCAGGTCGCGCAGTACTTTAGGGTGTGCCCCAGTCGCAATAGAAAGCGTGTATCGCTTGGCCAAGTCGGTTAAAAACTCTTGAGCACCTGGTATTATGCTGAGACAGTTTACAAATGTAGGGCCATATGCGTTTTCTTGATAAATGTCGAATGCTTGATTCACTAATTCGGGATGTTCTTGAAGTAGGTATTCAAGCTGTTTTTTGCCACCCGCGCCCCATTTAGCTTTAATTCTACGATTTTCTTCGTCAGGATCTAGCTCAACTCCTACTCCTTCGAGTGCGGCATGGTAGCTAGAATAATAGCCCTTAATAGAACCTTGCGTAAAAACATCGTCCCAATCGAAAATAATGAGCTTAATCATGAAAATAATTGTAACAGCAATATACATGAGGGATTTCGAGTGCTCGCTTCCTGGCTG
>CAZTXZ010000058.1:0-5230 GCA_964617895.1 uncultured Candidatus Saccharibacteria bacterium | reverse complement strand
CGGTAAATGCCAAATCCGGCCAAGGCAATGATAAGTAGTGCTAGTACCATTTTTTTTTGTTTTTTGTCTCGCCATTATAGGCTAGTCAGGTTGCTGCGGCAACGCCGATGGCGCTTGTTCGTCACGTTGTCAGCCGGCTGCCAAGCCGTTACACTACGGTAATGACTTCGTCGTATTCGCAGTATTCCCAGGCGCATCGCCCATCTCCGCGTCCGCCTAAGCGGCGCAAGCCGACTCGTACTAGTAACCGCCGGCTGGTCATCATCGGCCTACTCGTCGTTTGTCTGGTTGCCTGGTTTGGATTCCGGTCGCTAAAATCTGACGCCAATCAGAGTACATCCAAGCCAAATTCCACCACCCAATCGGGCCAAACGCCCGGCAAGACGGAGTCCAGCCCTGGCAATATTCGCCTGATAGCAACCGGCGACATGTTGCCGCATGATTCGGTAAATGCCAATGCCAAGACGAATGACAGCTATGATTACCAGCAATTTTTTGTAAAAGTCAGACCATTCTTCCAGCAATCCGATATTCGTTATTGTAACCAAGAGGCGCCGGCAGCGACAGGGATGTCGCCAAGCGGTTACCCAACATTCAACGCTCCGGTTGAATTTGCCCAGGACCTGCAGGCGGTCGGCTGCAACTTGATAAACTTGGCCAACAATCATGCTGATGACAGGGGTCAAGCCGGTATTGATGGCACCTTGGACACGTGGCAGCGGCTAGACCCACTAGCCTACGCGGGTATAAATCGCAATGCTGCCAATCAGCAAAAAGTCAGCTATTTTACGGTCAAGGGAGTCAAATTTGCTTATCTTGGTTATTCCGAATGCTCCAACAATCGCAGCGTATCATCGTATGGGCTCAACCTATTATCAAACCATTCTCTGGTGGAACGACAAGTGAATGAAGCGAGGGCCAACGCCGATATGGTGGTGGTCGGGACGCATTGGTGCACCGAGAATGTCTCGAGCCAGAGCGCGGCCGCCGACAGATGGGCCAGCTATTTTGCCGACAAGGGCGTGGATATCGTCATCGGTACCGGCCCGCACTATCTGCAGCCGGTCAAGCGATTGCCGAAAGCTGGCGGCGGTACCACGCTGGTGTGGTTCAGCCTGGGCAACTTCTTGAGCACCCAAGTCGGCATACAGGGGCTGATAGGCGGCGTGGCAGTCATGGATATCGATACGACCACCAAGACGGTGACGAACATCGGCTTCTTGCCGACATATATGTCATATTACTGGACGGCCGACCAGGCAAAAGCCTATGATTTACCATCTCGCAAGAATCTTATGATCTATCCACTCGACACCGCCTCATCCGTCCTGCCCAATCAGGTTGACAAGACGACGGTCGATGCCCAGACGGCCT
The DNA here is from genome assembly GCA_964617895.1 of uncultured Candidatus Saccharibacteria bacterium. GTDB lineage: Bacteria > Patescibacteriota > Saccharimonadia > Saccharimonadales > UBA4665 > UBA6224. The sequence goes on along the minus strand of CAZTXZ010000058.1, from coordinate 3,856 downwards.
TCGTCAAACAACTTATGAACCGCTACACCAGCGTGCCGCTGCTAACGAGCCAGAGTTTTGGTCAGTAATCTGACAATCTGCTTAAATAACCGCGCTAATGATAAAATAAGAGTATGATAATCGCGGTCATCGTCCTGGGGGTATTAGTGCTGGCTCTGCTCGGCGTGGTGTTGTGGCAACAAATCGGCCGTAAGCCCGACGCCAATACTGCCTTGCTGCTCAAGCACGACCTAACCAAGTTGAGTGATGACATCGTGCAATTAAAGGATGGCGTCCAGAAGCAACTCAGCGATCAGCTGGGAGCTAGCAACCGGCAAATCGCTAATCAGTCAGCCGCCAGCATTAAAATCCTGCAAGATGTCACCGAAAAATTGACCAAGCTCGAAGGTACCAACAAGAACGTGGGCGATATCGCCAACGAGCTCAAGACGCTGCAAAATGTCCTGCAAAACCCCAAGCAGCGCGGTGTGCTCGGTGAATTTTATCTGGAGCAAATCCTCAAGAACACTCTGCCGCCCGGTACTTTCCACCTGCAATATAAACTTGCCGAGGGCATGATCGTCGATGCCGTAGTGGTGCTAGACGACCGCGTACTGCCGCTAGACAGCAAGTTCAGTCTCGAGAATTACAACCGCTTATTAGAGGCCAAGCCCGAAGAACAGTTAGCCTTGGGCAAGAGTTTCAAAGAGGACCTAAAGCGGCGAATCGATGAGACAGCCAAGTATATCCTGCCGGGCAAGGGCACGTTGGATCAGGCGCTAATGTTCATCCCGAGTGAGGCGATTTATTATGATCTGCTGGCGAATAAGGTAGGTCTGGGAAATGTCAGCGGTCGCAACTTGATGCAATATGCATCGGAGAAGAAAGTCACCATCGTCGGGCCGAGTACTCTAAGCGCCATGCTCCAAACGATCATGCAGGGTCTGCGCAGCATCGAAATCCACAAGGATACCGAGAAGATCCGCAAGAATATCGAGCAATTGCAAAGACATTTGCTGGCCCATAATGCTCACATGCTCAAGCTGGGCAGTAGCCTTGGCGCCACTGTCAATCACTACAATTCCACCTACAAGGAACTGGGAAAAATCGATCGCGATATCGTAAAAATTACAGACAGCGAAGCATCGATTGAGCCATTATTGTTGGACAAACCAACACAAGAATAGGAGGATTCTCATGAATCAACTTTGGCATGACGCACATCATCTAAACCACGATGGCTTACCACTCGAGCAAATTTCGTGGCACATGGCACACCAGAAAAATTGCGGCTGCACACCGATACCACCACGTATCCAACGCATAATGCCGAGCGGCAGATCTGCTAGCTAGATAATATTTAGTCCTAGCAGCACCAGGATGATGACACCGGCGGCTGCCCGATAATAAGCGAACAGCTTGAAGTTGTTGTGCGCGATGTAGCGCAGTAACCACGTTACGGCCAGCAGCGCCGTGATGAAAGCGGCGATAATCCCGACGATTAGCGCTGGTGCCCCGCCCGGTAGCTGAGCTATGGCGCCTGGATCCTTGACTATCTTTAGCCCGCTGGCCAGCACCATGACTGGGATGCTCATGTAGAACGAGAAGGCCGTAGCCGTCGGGCGGTTAAGGCCGACTGCCAGACCGCTGACGATGGTCGCTCCTGACCGAGACACGCCTGGAACGATGGCGATACTCTGTCCGACACCAATGAGCAAAGCGCGTTTGATATTGAGTTGCTTGAAGTCAATGGGGTCGTCGGTCTTGTGGACGGGTTTGCGGTCGACGAACCACAGGATCACGGCGCCTACTATCAGCATGATGGCGATGACGAGCGGCGTGGTGATGGCATCCATGCTGGAGTTAAGCAACAAGCCGAATATACCTGCCGGTACGGTGGCGACGACCAACAACTTCCAGAAGTTCAGCGCTTCGGCGTCACGTCGGAATAGTCCGACCGTTTTGTCCCACAAGTCCTGGCGATAAAACCACACCACGGCGGCGATGGCACCCAATTGGATGACGACAGTAAAAAGATCTTGGGCGTCGTGATAGCCCAGCAGACGCTCGGCCACGATCAAGTGTCCGGTGCTGCTGATGGGCAGGAACTCGGTTATACCTTCTATGACGCCAAGGATGAGTGCGATCAGGATAATCAACATATCAGTCTCTAGTGTAAGTTGCGGCTACGATTCCAGCAAATCGATTGCCAGGGCAGCTGTCCAACTGAATTCTTTGGCCCCGAGCGGGCTACCATCGGTCGGGTCGAAGTACTCGTTGCATTTATTGATCCTGACAAGTTCGAGTGTCATTTCGCGCAGCACATCGGCGTGGTCACGGAAGCCGTATCGACGCAAGCCGTCGATGATAAGCCAGTTGGTGTTGATCCAGGTTGGGCCCTGCCAGTAGCGTTTGGGGTCAAAATACGCTGATACGCGTGGCACGCTAGGCACCGGAAACTTAAGCCCAAACTGATGTGAATTTTCGAGTAGCTTGACTAGCCGCGCGGCGCGTTCCTGGCTGATGTGTCCGGCGTACAGCGGTAGTAGGGTCGCAATAGACGATTCGCGCAGCCATTTGTGCGTAACGAAATCGCGCGAATAATATTGCTGGCTCAAATCATCCCATAGCTGGTCGAAGGCCTTCTCGGTGCGCTTCATGCTGATGGCGAGTTCGTCGGGCAGCTCTTCGCGTAGGCTCGTGGCGATTTGTTCGAGATGATGATTGGCGCGGATGAGGATGCTGTTGAAGGTCAGGTCCTCGATGCTGAAAAGCGAGTGGTCCAATATCCGATCGATGTCGTAGGCTTTGCGCTTCAGCCGGCGCTGCACGTCGTACAGAGCCAAGACTTCAAGGTTTGAGAAACGCTCACTGACAGGGGCCGAACGGGTATCACGGCGGAACAAACTGACCACATTGTCGAGCTTGCTGCCGTGCAGGGCGCGGATCCACCAAGCTAATTGATGGTCTTCGAGGTAGGCCATCCAGGGTGGTGTGTTGTCGAGGCCAGTCTCCCAGGGGTGAATCAGCAGCACCAAGCCTTCGTCGTGCGGGTCGCGCTCAGTGTACAGCCATTGGTGATAAGCCAATAGTCCATTCCACATTCGGCGGTACCACAGCCGTCGCTCTGGCCAGGCTAACTTCTCGCCGACCCGCACCACCGCTTCGGCCAACATCGGCGGTTGGGTGATGCCACTGGTAGCGATGTCATCGGGCGCCGATGGGTTGAGGCTGCTAAGCCAGGCATGACGGTCCCGGGCAAAGGCCGATTCGTCGCTAAAAATCATGTTCGGCAACATGCCGTTGCGCCATTGACCGCGCAGCAGACTGAGCAGTTCAGTTTGGGCTCGGTCGACATCCAGGTGACGTAGACCTATCGAGATGAAGCAGCTGTCCCACAACCATTGGTGAGGGTAAAGATTGCCGGCCGGCATCGTGTAGGCACCTCGATCATTCTTCTCGAGTACTGCCTGAGCCTCAGCTTTGAGAGACACATCATCCTGCATATGTTAATTAGTATAGCGCGTCCGGAAGTAGAATCGAACAATCAAGGTCTCGCCTTTGGGAGCATTTCAAATTGTTATATTGTCAAGTTAAGTTCGTGCGGTATATCATGATTCATACTATGGTGCCATTAAGCATTGAGTCGACCTATACCGCCGAGCGATTTCCTATCAAGCAGGTGTTCGAGGAGCAGACAGAGATGATTCGAAGCAGCGGCGCAAGCGCTATCGAGGGCTTGGTCATGGTGTGTGACGAACTCCATGACCGCGGACTTGCACATAGCATCGACCTGGGTAGTACCGCTATCACTTCCTCAGGTCATGCTCATGTACCGGGGAACGACATGAAACGAGTCATCGAGGGCAATACTCGC
>CAZTXZ010000057.1:0-5234 GCA_964617895.1 uncultured Candidatus Saccharibacteria bacterium | reverse complement strand
AAAAAATTCTTGAATTCACTGTACAGCTGCGCCGCCAACGTTTTGTTGTGGCTGAGCACCAGTGTCGGCCGCTGGACATCCTGGACCAGATTGGCCATCGTGAACGTCTTGCCAGAACCAGTCACACCGAGCAGTGTTTGCTGTTTTTCGCCAGCGTGAAGCCCGGCGGTTAGCTGCTTAATCGCAGCCGGCTGATCACCCATCGGTTTATAGTCACTCGTCAGTTCGAATTTTGCCACCTACCTATTGTATACCAGAGTGGCCAGACGCCGCGCTGAGCTATCTATAAATCTGGAGGTACTTAGCGTTCTCTTTATCCAAGTGCCCGGTCAGGTCGGCCAGCAGACGGTCGGCGTCGTCATCGAACATGACGGCTGCTTCGTCGCGCAATGGACGGGCCAATGCCAGCAGGTCCTGGATTTCTTCGCTGATTCCGCCGGCACCTTGTAAGAATCCGATTGGTGTATCGGTTTCCATGGCGATAGTAAATTCGTGCAAGGTACCGAGTCGACCACCAATACTGACGACGGCATCGCTGCTGGTAATCAACAATGTGTCACGACCGACATAGTGCAAGCCGGTGTACAGGATGGTGTCGTAGGCCTCGATTGGCAAGCGGTATTTGATGACGTGCTCGACCTTGCTGGCGGCCGGACTGATACCGACGCTCATTAGGCCACCAGCCGACTTATAGCCCTCGGCGGCATAGTTCGGCAGGCCGACGGTCGCACCCGTCATCAGGCTATGACCGGCCCGGGCGATAGCCTCACCCAGCTTGAAGGCCAGGTCCTTGCCCTCTTCGACGCTCACTCCCTTGGCGGCGCCGGAAACACAAATTTGATATGTCGTCTTGGTTTTGTTTGCCATGTTGCTTATCCTATTCTACGCGATTTCCGGCTCGGTGACGAGCTCGGATTCTATCCCACCGATGATTAGCTGTTCGACATTCTCGTGCTTCAGATAGCGAATGACGAGTTCGTGCCATAACGAGTGCTGAAAATAATGAACTATGCGCTTTTGGTAGGGTAAATCGTTGCAGTAGCTGAGCGCGACGTCGATGATATTGCAGGAAACCGGCTTGTGATTATCCAGCAGGCTGAGGTGCGTCGTGTGGTGCCAGAATTCCATGGCCGGATCGATATGGCTAAGGACCTTTTCGATAGAGTGCCAACCCAGGTCATCAGCTTGAATATGAGGTTCAAATACTTCCGAGCGAAACCGTTCGGTGAACCGGGCGTAATAACGCTGGACAACTTGCCATGATACCGGTCGACCGAAGAATTCGGCCGAAACGACCGCTTCACCGCGCGCCACCTCTTGGACCTGTTTGCTAAAGTCCGGGCGTACCTGGCAAAGTTTGAGGAAAGTACTCGTGGCACGAACTTGGTTCATCTCGTGAAGTGCCAGCAGCAGGCTGACCAACGATGTTCCGGCCGGACGTTCGGATGGCAACGGCAAGAGTACCACCGCGCCCAGCTCCGCAAAGCCCAAAACATTGTGCCGCCTTTTCGAGACGCGGGAAACGGCCAGCGTATACCACCTGGCCGTGTCGGGCGATAATATAGCCATCTTTCGAATCTCGAAGTCAGTGACCTTGAGCGATTTGTATTGATCGACCAACTGGCGCTGCCAAGCGGCCGATTCGGTCAGCCAAGCCGCCGCATAAACCGCGCCAAGCGATTCGTGCTTGAGCATGGAGTCCAGCGAACGATAGCCCAAGGCCTTCATGGCGTGCTTCGGCGGTGTCTTCTTGAGGAATCGTTTGCCGACGGCCGGCTTGATGGCAAAGCATGACTTGTGAACGGGGAGCTTGTCCAGTTCCTTAGCGATATGCAGGGTGTCGTGGGCCGGGTCATCGCTGCCGTATTTTTCGCGCAATACTCGAGACAATCGGTCATCATCTTGACGAATCCGGGCTTGTAGCGCCCGGTAGAGTTCTAGGCCCGTCGTATCGTGCGGGTCCAGCCCAAGTTGTCTTAGTTTGCGTTGTGTCGCTTGCATTACCTCACTGGACAGACGAATATCGGCACTTGTATGACCGCTGGCACGCTCCAACTGGCGCAAACCAACATGAAACTCATGAGGCCGCACACCCAGTAGTTCAGAAAGTACCCTCGTCATGGTTATTCTTATGTTACCACAAGCGCGATACCGTCATGAAGGGTAATTTTATGGTACAATTGCCATTAACTAGGAGGATGCCGCGCGGAACGTGCCGCCGCATTGCTGAAATCATGCAAGTCAAAGCCATCAAAACTGACAAAATAACGCCTGGATCACAGAGCCTGCACCAGGTTCTGGACCAAGCTTTTCCACAACTTGAAGACGGCAGTATCGTGGCTATTACTTCGAAAATCGTGGCCATTTGCGAAGGCAGCGTCGTGCCGAAAGAAGACGTCGATAAAGAAGCCCTGATCATATCGGAATCCGACTTGTACATGCCTAAACACGTCAGCGCCTTCGGCTTTAACTTCACGATTCGGGATGATACATTAATCGCCTCGGCCGGTATCGATGAGTCGAACAGTCAGGATGCCTATGTCCTTTGGCCTAAGGATGCCCAGGCGACCGCCAATGACGTACGAGCTTATTTGAGCGCCAAGCACGGCGTGAAACGTCTGGGCATAATTATCACCGACAGTACCCACCGGCCGCTGCGGCGCGGCTCTACCGGCATCGCCCTGGCACATAGTGGTTTCAGGGCCCTTCGCAATTACGTCGGCAAGCCCGATATTTTTGGCCGACCACTGACGGTCAGTGTCGCTAGCATTGATGGTGGCTTGGCCGCTGCGTCTGTACTAGTCATGGGCGAGGGCGACGAACAGACACCCCTGGCCCTAATCACGGACACCAATGTAGAGTTCCAAGACCGCGATCCTAACCTCGAAGAATTAGCCAGATTATCCATACCGCTAGAAGAAGATATGTTCGCACCGTTTTTACAGCAAGCCGAATGGAAACCGGGAGGTCATCGCAAACGAGTACGATAGCCAGTTGTCGCTAGAGGATTTTAGCGGTCCGCTGCTAAATACCGGTGCAACCTACGATTTCACGTTACGGCCAAGTGATGTGCCGAGCCTTGAGGCTAGTGTCGTGCGTGGCACCAACTGCATCGTCGTTGCCCACCATGTCGCAGCAATATTAGGCAAACCGCTGCGTTCGGATTTGCTGTTGACCGAGCTGTACGGTGATACCGAATATGTCGATGGCGTCGAGCCGGATATAGCCAAACTTCGGCAAGGTGATTTTATCTTTCTCGGCCAGGCCGACAAAGGTGACGTGAGTGATTTTGTGCCAGAGATAGATCCGGCAGGCTACCAGCGGAACTGGCATGAAAACCCGCTCAATCACCTAGTTGTGGCCACCGGCTACGCCGAACCGGGTGGTGACCCGGTGGTCCTCCACGCCGCACCCGGCGTCAATACGGAGATAATCCCGCTGTCAAAACTAATGACAGAGGTCAAATACCGCAAGATCCACGGTGTCAGGCGCCTGATCGACCGCAGCTAGAAGCGTTCAGGTTTATACCACTCGGGGGCCTTTTGGAGCCAGTCCTCCAGATCGTCTTCGCTCAGCAACCCTGCTTGAGCGCCCACAGCCTGGCAGACACTCATCGAATTTATCGGTGCCCATTGTAGGGCGCCTTCTAGCGTATTGCCTTTGGCCAGTTGAGCTACGAAGGTGCTGGCGAAAGCATCGCCGGCGCCAGTCCGGTCGACCGGTTCTTTGGGGTCGGGGTACAGGGGCATCTTCCAACGATTCTCACCATCACTGGCGTAGGCGCCGGCTGGGCCATCGGTGACCACGACGATGCGCGGACCAAGCTCGTGCAGCTTGTTTATCAGGTCATGGACATCTTCGTGGTTGCCGCCACCAACAAACGCGGCCTCTTCACGATTGAGTACCAAAACTTCACTGCGCTGATACACTCGCTTGAGCCGCTCGGTACCGGCTTCCATCTGGAAGGTACCGGGCTGGAAAGCCATTTTTACGTCAGGATTCTCGTCAAGCCAGTCACAGACGAGATCGTGGTAGTCCAGTGCAAACTCACTGACCGAGCTGAAATAAATCCATTTCGGTATCTGGTCACCATGCAATTTTGGCCACTCGTAGTCATAATTCTTGTGCTTGATAAGGATGGTGCGCTCGGACTTGTAGCGCAGTACGAAGTGATAATTGCTGTTCTGGCCCGGGTTGACGCGGACAAGATTGGTCTCGACGCCCTGCTTCTTCAGCGTCGTCACGATGTCGCGGCCATACTGGTCATCGCCGACATTGGTCGCAAAACCGGTGCTAAGACCAAGGCGCGTGAAGGCCACTGCCGCATTGGACGCGTTGCCGACAGCGTAGACCACGTCGCGGTCCACGAATGGCAGCTTGCTGCCAAACTCCATCGCCAGCACCTTGCGGCCGGTCTCGTCCGTGTAGGTCCATGCCTGATCTTCGGCAAGTTGGATAAAGTCATCGATTACGACATCGCCAACACTAATGATTTCTAGATGCTTTTTGCTCACGTCCCGCCCCTACGCTAATATTTATGCTTATGCTTCAATTGTGGCACGAAGTTGCCACTTTGACAACCAGATACACGCTAGATGGGTGGGTCAATCGACCTTGGCCTTGCCGCTGCAGTTGAACATATCGAGTTTGTCCTCTACGACCCCCTGGACCGCCGGTACGACGAACTTGTCAATCAACTTAGCGGTTGAATATTCAGCCGGATTATCCTTGAGCGCCTGCTCAAGGGCTTTACGGTAGGCGATGCGCATGTCAGAGTTAATGTTTACTTTGGTAACGCCCACCTTAACGGCATCAACGAAGTAATGTCCAGGCGTGCCACTGCCACCGTGCAGACTGATGGTGCAATCGATTGCCTTACGTAGCTCTTTCAGTAATTCGATGTCGAGTTTCTTTGGCACAGGATACTTGCCGTGTAGGTTACCGATGGCCGCCGCGAAGGTATCGATGCCAGTCGCCTCGACGAATTCCTTGGCCCCTTCGGGCGTGCTGAATGTCTTGCGGATTTCATCGTAATTAATCTTCTCAGTGTGCAAGTTGGAACTGCCGCCAAAATAGTGGGGTTCGCTTTCGACGCTGGCGCCGGTAAACTTGGCATATTCGACGATTTCTCGGGTAGCAGCCACGATTTCTTCGTCGGAAGCATCGTGATTAGCCTGGCTGATATCGATGTGGATGAACTCGTAACCGGCCTCGATACCCTTCTTGGCATCCTC
>CAZTXZ010000056.1:0-5271 GCA_964617895.1 uncultured Candidatus Saccharibacteria bacterium | reverse complement strand
CCTTTGCCATCGCCCGGCTTCGGCGGTTTCACCCGGTCATCATTGGTGAGTGGAGCCTGACCCTGGGTGGCCTGCACTCCAGAGTTATTTCGGCAGATCGTCGGCAGCAAATATTGCGATCATATGCCCGGTTACAGACCAAGGCCTACCAAAAGACCGCCGCCTCATTCTTCTGGACGTACAAAACCGAATCGGGCGGCGGCTGGAGCTTCCGCGATTGCGTCGAGAAGGGGCTAATTATTGACTAATCTGACCGTTCGTGGTATTGTATACTTTTATGACTAATTTCCAAACTTTGCGCAAACAAGTCCACCTGGATGACGAACGCCAGATTCTAAGCCCGGCCGAGTTGGCCGAAGGCGCCAGAATTGGACTAGTACAGTATTTCCCGGGAGCATCCGTGCGTGAGCGCCTGGCCCAGGCGGCCTTCTCACTGACAGGTGTTGTTGGTGACCAGCAGAATGGTAGGATTGCTGCCGCCAAACAGGGCTGGCAGCATCGCGGCCTGCAGGGTGTAGCACCGCTATTAATCGCTAACGTCATGTGGGCCCACGAAGGTAGGGCAAGACTCAATGTGACTGCCGCGACCGAGGATAACTTCCAGTCGCTCGCCCTGATCAACCAAGATGTCGAGGAATTGCCCCGGCTATACCAACCCGAATCACGCATAGTCCAGCTGTCTGACTTGGGACTGATGGCCATACAACCCATGATTAGCTTCATCCGGCCTGCACCGTTCCCTGATGAAGTAGGCCGGTGGCAGCCCCGCGCTACACTTCTACTCGACCAAGAACGATAAGCTGTAACATAGCTAAAACCATCAGCAATTTACTTCGGTGAATAAGTATGAGTTACTGATGTTATGAGTACTTCACACAATGGCGAAAACCCGTGCTTAAACCCAGACAACATCGTCTACTACCTTAGCGAAACGAAGCCCGATGATATGGGCGCCCGAAAGTTACAAATAAGAAAAGGGACGATCAGCGAGCCTCACCCCCCAGTCGAAAGCGACAAACCGCGCGGGCGCGCCTGGCACAGCCGAACCGAACACCCCTCCGCCGTACGAGTGGTACAGGCAATGGATCCGAACAAATTATTCACCGGCGAAGAGATAGTATCGATTGCCCAAGGACAGGGCCGTCAAGAAACTACAGCCGATGAGGCTATACAGGCAAACCACGACGAGCTAGCGGTTGCCATAGGCATGACGCTCATGCTCAGAGAAATCGACCAGCATTTGGGAGCATAGATTTGATGTTCGACCGGATACCAAACTTCACCGAACTGCGCCAGCACAAAACTGGCTACGACACTCGTTTCGCGATAGATACGGAACACCCCTTGCACAATGACCCCTTGGTCGACCCGCGCGAGCCTGAATTCGGATTCGACGACGCCAGTAGTTATTACTCAAAACCGAATAGTATGACCGGAGAGACTTTGCCCGGCGTACCGGACGCTCCACTCGTACGCCTGGATGTAGTACATCGCCTCGTACTGGCCGAGCGATTTCTGCGCACCGACCCTGACGTCCGAGAAACTCTCGGCAGCCCCGCCCACATTCGTATCGATGACGCCTTGCGTCCGCACCAGGTCCAACAATTTGCGTTCCATACGGCATGGCCGATGATAATCAAGCGTATGAATCCGGAAATGACGGATGAGGAAGTCGCCAAAGTGGTACCAAACTACTGCGCCAAGCCTAGCGACCACCCAACGCCGACACCCCACATTACCGGTGGAGCCGTCGATGTGGCGCTAATCAACCTCGAGACCGGCGAACCGTTCGACCGGGGCCACAAAGGCGGCGCGGTAAAAGGTACGGCCTACCCCGATTTTCACGAAGGTTATCACCTGGAGAAAGGGAAAAGTGACATAATCGACTCAATCGAGCAAAGCCCAGTCAGGCCCGTCAGCAGCGAAGTCGTGTTGGGCCGTCGCATTCTGTATCACGCCATGGTTAAAGTCGCGGGCCTGCACGTAAACCCTCAAGAAATTTGGCACTACGGCAAGGGCGACCCGCTGTCGGAATATGTGTCGGGCAGCAATCACCCGTATTATGGCGTCGCCGAGCTGCCCCAATGGTACCTGGACGATATGGCACGAGCCCAGTCGCAATAATCCCAACCCGGCATGAACCATCTTGGTAATTATCACAGCTGTCCCACTCGGGTCATGATAAAATCCGGCCATGAATGAGGTTTTGCATCATTTGGATGACGGGGGCCGGAACACATGAAAGCCGGTCATGAGTTGGTCTTGGCCCTGGGCGTGGACGCCTCGGGCAAATCGACCTTCCTCCGGGGAGTGCAAGAGCGGCTGGGCTATCTGGCAATCGAGCCGACGGCCACGGACAAGGCCAAACGGTTCAAGGCCGTTTATGCCGGGCAGCCCATCGATATGCCGTTAGTCCGCCGGCGCTATGCGCTGTTTCGCGAGATAAACTTTTCGCTGGGTTTGCGGATCAACGAAGAACTCGAAAGCAACAACGTCGCCACCAGCGGCCTGCGCCTAGTCACGGACATCAGTCATGGCGTGATGGCCAAGATAGTCGGGCAAAGGGAGCTATCCATCCCGCGAATCGTCGAGGAGTGGCAGGCGACGGATATTATAATCCCGGACACGGTAGTGTTCGTCCATGCGCCTATCGACGTCATCCACGATAGGATCCTCAGGCGGCAACGTCGCGGGCAAATCGGCGAGCAATTAGCCGGGTTCAATTCGTTGCATTTCCTGCGGCATTATCAAGATGCGCTTTATACCGCCTACGACTGGTTGCATGGTGTCCGCAAGTTCGAGACAGACACATCCATGCATCAGGCGTCAGAATTAGTCGACCGATACCAGGCCGCCAACTTGGACGCTACGCTTTAACCTTAGGCAGACGCAAGCCGGCGGCCGCGAAATTCTCGTCGATATGTGCCCGGCTCCGCGCCTTCGGTATGGGTAGGGCGCCCTGGGCTATCAGCCAGGCTAGAGCGGCTTGGGCTGGGGTGGCATCGGATTGCTTGGCCAAATCGTTTAGCTCTGCATTTTCGAATAATTCACCACGCTCGAGCGGGCGATAGGCAACGATGGTCGTGCCACTGGCCTCACACAAGGCTTTCAGCTCCGGCGTAACCTCTGTCCGGTGGCCAAAACTGTAATGCATCTGGTTGGCGGCGATGGGTTGAGTCGACAGGCTCAGGACTTCATTCATCCGCTCGACATTAAAGTTGCTAACGCCAAAATGACGCACCACACCTTCGTCGACCAGCTGGCAGATTTCGGGGACTGATTGTTGCCAAGGAACGTCATGCCATGGTGCATGGATGTACAGCAGGTCGATGTAGTCGGTGCCCAAGCGTTTCAGCATGGCCTCGACCGTCGGACGGACAGTGCCACGTAGAACGTGCGTTTTCCATAATTTGGTCGCGACGAAGATATCCTCACGCGACACGTTAGCGATGGCCCGGCCGACCACCTGCTCGGCGCCGGTGTTACCGTACATCTCGGCCGTATCGATGTGGTTTTGGCCCAACGACAGGGCATATTCGATAGCTTTAACCTCGGCGTCCGCCCCTGGGGAATGCAGCGAATACTCGCCGAATGTCCAGGTGCCGATACCTATCGGATGTAACAGCTGGCCGGATTTCGTAACTAGCCTTTGACTAGGCTGATTCATGACACGCTCCTTTTCACCTCATTTTACACCAGACGACTAACCGTCCAGGTAAGTCTTGAGCGCCAGCGCCTGATTGTGGCGATCGTCCTTGGCACCGTACACCAGCGTCACCGGGCCTTTCTCCAGCTCATCATGGAGTGCCGAAACTGCTGCGGTGTTGGTCTCCAGCTCCGTCCAGTAGCGAGCCTGGAATTCCGTCCACTTGTCCGGGTCATGCCCAAACCAATTGCGCAACTCAGTGCTGGGGGCAATGTCTTTCAGCCACAGATCAATCTGAGCATTCTCCTTGGTCAGCCCGCGCGGCCACAGCCGATCAATCAGGATGCGCTTGCCATCCTCTTTGGCCGGCTCGTCGTACACCCGTTTGATTCGTACGGCCATCTTAGTAACCCGCGAACTCCTCGGTGCGAATGTTGTCTTCGTTGACATCCATTTCCACCAACATCTGGCGCATGGCCTTGACCATGCCTTCGGGCCCGGACAGGTAAAAGATTGGTGCATTTATATCTGTCACGTATTTCTTGATCATGTCAGCGTCGACGCGGCCTTTTTCGCCTTGCCAATCCTCCGGCGCTTCGTCGGATGCTACCGGCACGTAGGTGAAGTTGGGGTTCTCCGCCGCCAATTTCTGAAAATCATCCAAGAAGGGCAGGTCGGCGGGCGTACGACTGGAGTGTAGCAACAGCAGCTTGTGCGCCGTCTTGTCGTGTGTCGCTTGGGCGATCATGCTACGCACCGGCGTTACTCCGATGCCGCCTATGATAAATACGGCTGGCGTCGTCTCGGTCTTGTGCAGCGTAAAATCGCCGTACGGGCCGTCGAATTTTACTTCCGTGCCGATAGGCAGGTCCTTTATTACCCGCTTGAAGGCCGTGTCGCGCATGCGCGTCGCCGCCACCAAATCCCCCTCGAATGGCGCGTGCACCAGCGAAAATCCGCGAGTATCACCCTCGGCGTCGGTCTCTGGTGGATTAATCAGCGTGTAGTCAGCGAACTGCCCGGCCCGGAACTCCATACCTTCTGGCTTCTCGAAGTGAAACGCCATCGTGCCATTGGCAACTTCTTCTTTTTTTATTAGTTTTACGTTTATAACCATAAGACCCTCCTTATTATTCCCAGTGCTCACAGCCCTTCACGCAGTATTTCTGCACATGTTTTTCGATTTGCTCGAACAGCGGTCGGACTGTGTCTTCGTTGATGGCATAGATGCGCTCCTTGCCGTCCTGGTTGACGGTGACGAAGTGGCATAACAGAAGATGCTTGAGGCAATGAGAAGCCGCCGATTGCTCGATCTTCAGCTTCTCTGCGATGGAAGTCACCGTCATGGGGCCTTGCTTGGCCAAAAGCTGTAATATCCTAACCCGGCGCTTGTTTCCAAGCACCATGAAAAAGTGGTCGAATGACGGATAATTCATATGAACAATATATCATATGTTCCGCTGACCAACTGGCCATGTTTCATCCCTTATCCACCTCTATTGTCTTTTTAGGCCAGTTGTGATTAGATTCAGCTTATGGATAACGACACTCTGCCGATGGTCATCGTGATCGCACACTTCGTCAATTTCATTTGTGTCCTACTCTTGATCCGCAGCGGTCTACAC
>CAZTXZ010000055.1:0-5281 GCA_964617895.1 uncultured Candidatus Saccharibacteria bacterium | reverse complement strand
GTGACTTATCCGCGGACGCGCGGTCAGGGCCAAAAGCTCTTTGCCGAGGGCACTATAGCGGCCGCTTTTACATTGACCGCCAGCGAGATATCGCCAAACGGCGTGATTTTTGCGAATTACCAGCGCGCCGGTGACGTCAGGACCGGTACGGTTGCCTGACCTCGCTATGCTAGACTGGAGTTGAAGTTCAGATCGCTCCGTAACAAGCTAGTAGTAGGAGGTGTCATGGGTAAACAAACCGACAAAACAGATATTTTTACACGGTTTACCAGCCGGGTTTCCATAGCTCTTGGACACCCGTGGGTGTTCATGTTGGCGCTGGCAATATTGCTGCTGTGGGGGTTGAGCGGTCCGGTGCTAGGGTTCTCTGACACCTGGCAGCTTATCATCAACACCAGCACCACCATCGTTACTTTCCTGATGGTGTTCATCATCCAAAACACCCAGAATCGCGACAACCTGGCATTCAATATCAAGCTGGACGCCATCATGAAAAAGTTGAAAATCACTGACAAGGATTTGATGCAGGCCGAAGAGCAAAGTGATAAAGAGCTGGAGCGAAAAAAGAAAAGGATGCAAGCTAGGCGAGGTGCTAACAAGAAGTAGTCCCTGCCTGCCAGGCAAAACAAGCGCTCGCATATGGATAAATTCAAACGACGATTTTACGACAGCCACCCGAACCTGCCGCTCGACCCCGATCCTGACCAGATAAGTTTCGTCCGGCCGATACATACTGATTGGGCGCACATCGCCATCGTGGGTGCCGGCGCATTCTTTGGAACGCTGGCGCGTTACGACCTGGGCTTGTTGGTGCCGAATGGTCCGGATGGCTGGCCGACGGCCACTTTCTTGATAAACATTTCCGGTGCCTTCTTGCTAGGTATGCTGCTGCAATCGCTGCTTCACCAGGGCAAGGACGAAGGCGGACGACGCATCGTTCGACTGACATTAGGCACGGGATTCATGGGTGCGTTCACGACGTATAGTTCGCTGGCGACTAGCGTGGCCTTGCTGGCGCGTGGCGACAGGGTCGGTCTGGCGATTGGCTATGGTGTGATCAGCGTGGTCTTTGGAATCGTGGCATGTGCAGTCGGTATATGGATGGCCAGTGCCTACAACAAACGCCGCGATGGGAGTAATGCATGACGCCGGTCTGGATTGCCCTGGCTGGTAGCATGGGTGCTGTTAGCCGTTTCGTGCTAGATGGGCATATCCAGACTAAATACAGACGGACGTTCCCGTGGGCGACATTTATCATCAATGTTTCCGGGTCGTTTATCTTGGGACTGGTCAGCGGAATGCTGATGGCGCATCAGAACTTCGACGGTATCGCGACGATAATTGGCATCGGCTTTTGCGGCGGCTACACCACGTTTAGTACGGCTAGCTTCGAGACGGTGCGTTTATTTGAACGTAGAGAATACAAACGAGCGCTAGCCAGCTCGGCCGGCACTTTGCTGGCGACAGTCGCCGTAGCCGCCATCGGCCTATTCATCGGCCAGCGGTTGTAGTGACCTGTTGGCATGCGCCCGGGTTCGTGATTAAATACATCTAATAGGTCGTCCCAATTAGCAACCATGCGCCTTTCATCCGGCGAACGACATGGACGGACATAATGGCCCATCAGATGAAACATAGCTGATCTCAGCCAGGGAAGTCGTCGAGCCAGGGCGGTGAAGGGCTAACACAAATTAACGGAGGAATCCTATGTCAAATCAGACAGAGAAAGAAAAGATGCAGCAGGGTATCGAGTGGTACGAACGCACGCACAAGAACTGGCGCGCATGGGGATCGTGGTTCAGCTGGGGCAGCCCAGTTGGACTGGGCCTGTTCTTCATTTCCATCGCGGCTACGCTCTGGATACTGAGCCAAGCCTTTGGCTGGAACTAGTCGTTCCGCCAATGACCAGCACGAATACCCGGTTAGGTGGCCGGGTATTTTGCTTTTATGTGTACTGCTTTCTGATTTGTTGTGGTAGATATCGAAGCTGATTGTTCTATTGCCCCGCGTCTTGGTGGACTGTCCGATGAAATAATCGTAGTGTCGTCGAAAAGCGACAAATATATATTGAATAACAATAAATACTGTGCTAAATTGATGCTGTAATGCAATTTCGAAGCGGCAAAGGAACAGGCTCAATGCAACAGATATCCACACGAATTTTCATCGCAGCATCACTGGTTTTTGGGGTGCTGGGGATCATTATGGTGCTGACAATGCCACAAGATGGCACTGATCCGCCCGAGTGGCTAATGAAAGCATTCTTTACTAGCGTGTTCATCATACTTACCTCGTTCGCCCTGAGTGTCGCTGGTAAATATCTGGACGGGAAGAAATAGACATGCTCAAGAATAGGTATTGGGACCTATTCCTCCGCGTGGCGCTGTTCGCCATGGGCGGGTTTATATTGTTCCTGTGCGTCATAATGTTCTCGGCGTTTACCGACCCCCGAAACGCGGAATTCAAACTGCTGGTCAGTGGGCTGTACGTGGCGGCGCTGCCATTTTTCTATGCGTTATATCAGGCTTGGAAGCTACTTGATCTCATCAAGGCGTCAAAAGCATTTACTGCGGAGTCGGTGAGAGCGCTCGGAATCGTCAGCTACTGCGGCGCAGTCATCGCCGTAGTCATCCTGTTAGTCTCGCCGTTCTTTTACAATATCGCCCAGCGCGAAGACGCACCTGGAGTGTTCGCCATCAGCCTGATGATCGTATTCATGTCGATGGTTATCTCGGTATTTACGGGTCTTTTGAAAATGCTGTTCCAGAACGCGGTTGATATCAAAAATGAAAACGATTTGACGGTATAGGTATGGCAATCATCATCAACATCGATGTCATGCTGGCCAAGCGCAAGATGAGCGTCACTGAGCTATCCGAACGGGTCGGTATAACTATGGCGAATATCTCTATACTCAAGAACGGCAAAGCCAAGGCCATCCGCCTGTCGACCCTGGAGTCTATCTGCGAAGCGCTGGATTGTCAGCCGGGCGATGTACTTGAGTATCGTCGCGAGTCCCAGGCGGATAGCTGATAGATTCTAGCGCCCCGTCCGGCCAGCGCACCTTGCTATCTCGTACGGTTACGCCGGACACATTCCCGATATAAAATCCTACGGTCTCGGCAGGCGTCAGGCCTCCGCCTGCCCATGGGCGGTTATCAAAAAATCCGCCAGGGTGAGTACTCGGTTCCCGCAAGTGGACATCGATTTGGTCGAGTAGTATTTGTGATATTTTGTCGGGCGACTCGGCATTAATGTAGACACCATTTTCGCTATCGCAGCTAATGTCGCTGAAGGTGATATCACGTATTTCTCCGACGCTTCCCTTGGTCTCCCCGGCCGGAAAGCGCCAGTTGGCATCCTTGTGATTGCCATTGGCCCGTGGGAAGGCAGTCACATAGATTGGCTCGGACTTGCCCCACCAAACATCGCCGAACAGACGCCCTTCGATGGAAATATTGGAGAAGGTAACGTCTGTGACGGTGCCTTCGTCACGATTTTGAATGCCGATGCCGCGATTGCTGTCGCGAATGATGCAGCCATCGCATGTTACGTGGCGGATTGCATCCATGTTTTCCGAACCGATCTTGAAAGCGCAGCTGCTGCTGGTCATGATGCAATTTGTTACGGAGATATTTTCGCAGGCACCGAACTCCTCGTATTCGCGACGATTCTTAAGGCAAATGCAATCATCGCCACTTTCGATGACGCAGTCGCGGATGTTGACGTTCTTGCTGTGATCGATATCGATACCATCGCTGTTGCGAACCTTGACGCTATTACGGATGGTGACATTGGCGACATCAACGTCATCACAGCCTGCCAAGTGAATAGTCCAATAGGCGGCATTGCCGATATGAATGTCGTGGATGCTGATGTGACTGCCGCCGATTAGTGTCAGTACATGTGGCCGCGGGTCGACTCGGTCGAACGGCTTTAACTCGTAGCAGTCCTCTAGCTCGGCACCCATGAAGGCTATGCCATTGCCATCAATCATGCCGCCGCCGGTTATGGTGAGGTTTTGGACGTTATCCCCGCTCAGCCACATCGTGCCCTCGCCAGGGTTATCGCGAAACGCGCTTTTGGCATAGACGCCTTCGTCGGGATTGGCGAGCAAGGTCGCGCCCGTCTCGACATGTAGCTCTAAATTGGACCGTAATTCTAGGGGGCCGGTCATGAAGGTGTGCGGTGCCGGTACTAGTACCTTGCCTCCGCCCGCCCGGTTGCAGGCATCTATCGCAGATTGTATGTAACTGGCGTTATCTGAGTCCGAAGCGGTGGTGGCACCAAACTCAATAATATTGAACGAGCCGAGGTGCCGGGGTTTTGAGATACCCATATTAAGTACTATAACAACACGAAGCAAATTCCGCTTATGTACGTGCGATTAGCCAATTTCACGGAGGCGACCTTAGTAATGGTATGATTAGGACTGACTAACCCCTAGCAGACACACATGAACTACATCCTGGCGGCTATATTCTCTAACTTGTCATTTGCAATCGGCGACAACGTGACGGGCTTGTTGGCTCGTAAGAACAAGCCGTTGCAGCTTGGCTTTTGGTCGGCCAGCGTCGCGTTCGCCGTCTTTCTCATTCCGGCATTGACGATTTTTTCGCATGAGCTAAGCAACATGACACCAGCCAACGTCGCGGGGATGCTTGCCATCAATGTATTGGTCGAGCTGGGCATGTTATTCATGATGATCGGCATGGTGAGGTCTTCGGTGACGTTGACCGGTGTGGTGGCAGGGTCATTCCCGGCGCTCACGACCATATTGTCCCTCGTATTTTTTGGTGAGCGGGTCGGGGTACTGCAGGCGCTGGCTATCGCGGCAGTATTGATAGGCGTCGTGTTGTCGTCGATGCATGGATTAGCCCGCCGGTTGCTGAAGGATTTGCACTCCAGCGGCGCCATATTCGCCTTCGGGGCATTTACCTGCTGGGGCGTTTATTTTGCGCTTGTGCGCATTCCTATCGAGCAAATCGGCTGGTTCTGGCCCCAGTACAGCGCGACCGCGGTAGGAATTTTGACGTTCATCATTATTGCGATGTTTACCAAAGATCGGAGCATCTTTAAACGCCCGGTGATGCCAGGTTGGCTGGTACTAGCGGCATTACTTGGAGTCGGCGGCGGCATTTTCTTCAACTACGCCATCTCGAGGGGACCAACTGCCATCGTGGCGCCGATAGCCGGTAGCTCGCCGGCCGTTTTCGTCGTGTTGGCTTACTTCATTTTTCGCGAAAAGCTCAATCGTAAGCAATGGGTCGGCATCGTTCTG
>CAZTXZ010000054.1:0-5355 GCA_964617895.1 uncultured Candidatus Saccharibacteria bacterium | reverse complement strand
CGGAAGATAGGCTCCTTCATGGCGGCTAACGTAAGTTTTATGAGGTCGTGGGCGCTGCTGACGGTTTGTGGTGAATAGCCGCTCGGGTCCGCTATCTGTGTGGCATCGAGATCCAACGAATCAGCCAATTGGTTGGCGTAGGTCAGGTAGTTTTCGATAGATCCAAAAGCCCAGATGGCCATGCTGTCCGCGACATTGTTGGCGGAGGGCAATAAAATCGCCTGAAGCGCCTGGTATTCGCTGATCTGCTCGCCAGCGGCTACCGGGGCCACCGAACCGTGCTTGGCCACGAACTCACGATAGATTTCGACATCTCGTTCCGTGAAAGTGATTATCGGGCTGGAGTGTTGAGCTGGTGCCAGCGGTTTGTGGCGCAATATCGCTAGGACAACCATGATCTTGGCGGTGCTGGCCGTAGGGGTGGGCTTTTGCTGGCCGTGCGTACTCAGTACCCCAAAGCCTTCGGCGCCCACGGCGGATTGGCCGTAGCTGGGCCATGCTAGGTGCTCACTCGAGGCAGCGATATCGTACTTGGTGATTGGCGTCGAGCTGGCCGCCAGCGTCAGGTCGGGCTGCCGCAATACGACCAGGGCACTATAGCCGCTCATGACTATCAGGAGCATGACTGCGATTAATCTGGTGCGTCGTTTTGGTCGTCCACTCATCCTTCTATATATGATACGTTACTCGGGGTAATCCTGTATACTATAGCTAGATACTTAAGGAGGGATTCAGAACATGACCATAGTGATTATTATCGTTGTCTTAGTTGTCTTAGCCGCCATTTTTGGCGCGATGTACAACAGCCTCGTCCGGCTAAATGTTAGGGCCAATGAAGCCTGGAGCGACATAACCGTCCAGCTCAAGCGCCGATACGATTTGATTCCAAACCTCATCAACACCGTCAAGGGCTACGCCACACACGAGAAGTCCGTTTTTGAGAACGTTACCAATGCCCGCGCCAACGCCCTGAATGCCCAAACCATCCCAGAGCAAGCCAAGGCCGAGAACCAATTTCAGGAAACCCTCAAGAGTCTGTTCGCGGTCGCCGAGAATTACCCAGACCTGAAGGCCAACGAAAACTTCAAGGCCCTGCAAGACGAACTAGTCGATACCGAGGACAAGATTCAGGCATCGCGCCGCTTTTACAACACTGTAGTCCGCGATTTCAACACCAAGCGTACTGTATTCCCGACCAACATCTTTGCCGGTATGCTGGGCTTCAACAAGGACAAGGAATTCTTCGAGTTGGATGATGCCGAGACGGCTGCCGTCCAAAACCCCGTCGAAGTAAAATTTTAATCTAGCCTTAAGTAAGGGCATCAGACAATACATTCATGTACAGCGAAATTAGTGCCAACAAGCGAAAAACATGGTTCATAATGTTCGCTTTCATCGCCATCATCGGCGCTCTTGGCTGGATAGTAAGTAACATCTACGGCTCGCCGAGCTATCTGTATTTGGCGTTCATCGTCGGTGGTGTGTATGCTCTGATCCAATATTTCTTGGCCAGTAAATTGGCACTGAGTCTTAATGGGGCACACCAGGTGACCAAGCGCGAGCAACCAAGGTTGTATCGAACCGTCGAGAACCTGACGATTGCTAACGGTATGCCGATGCCAAAGGTCTATGTCATCGATGACCCGGCGCCGAACGCCTTCGCCACGGGTCGCGACCCTGATCACGCCGTGGTTTGTGCTACGACGGGACTGCTGGACATGATGACCGACACCGAACTTGAGGGCGTCATGGCGCACGAGCTGGGGCATGTCAAAAATTATGATATCCGGGTGATGATGATAGTCTTCGGGCTAGTCAGTGCCATCGGGCTGATTGCCGATATCATCCTGCACATGTTTTGGTGGGGTGGGGATGACCGTGAGCGTTCGCCGAACCCGGTCTTTATCGCCCTAGGTATAGCCGCAGCTATATTGGCGCCTTTGGCGGCGAGTCTCGTGCAGCTGGCGGTTTCCCGTCGCCGCGAGTTCCTGGCCGACAGCACAGGCGCCATGACTACGCGCTATCCCGAAGGCCTGGCCAGCGCTCTCGAAAAAATTGCTGCCCACGGTTCGGTCATGCGCAAGCAAAACACGGCTACTGCTCATTTGTTCTTTGCTAATCCGTTGAAGGGCAAGGGCATGAGCAACCTGTTTAGCACGCATCCCCCGGTAGAGGAACGAATCGCCAGGTTGCGCGCCATGGGAACGAAGGTATAGTTTATAAAACACAAGGAGCCTCGGTTACAGTATGCCCAGGAAATCAGCAGCCCAAAAAGCTTCCCCCAAGACCAGCGCCCCAAAATATCCCACGCTAGAGCACGTCGATTCGAGCTACCAAGCTTACGTTAGACCACCACTGCCATCGAGCTGGGCAACCGCTCGCCGGGCTGTCGGTAGCCTCTGGCAACAGCGTGAGTTCTTTGTCGGCCTAGCCGTGATTTATTTATTGCTGGATTTGTTGTTCGTGCAAAGCCTAGCCCAGTTCGACGTTAGTAAAATCGAAGCCGCGCTTAACATGCCCGATAGTTTGCATCCCAATATCTTGAGCCAAGCTTTCGGAGTCTACTCATCTCTTTTTACCAAGGCAGCCACGGGCAGCAATGACGCTGGCGGCGCCTACCACTTCTTTATTGTCACGCTAATAAGTCTCGTCACCATCTATGCGCTGCGTCACATCTATGGCACTAAGACCAAGCGCGTCCAACCGCTCGATATCAAGCAATCAACCTACCAAAGCACCGGCCAGCTGGTGCCATTCCTGCTAGTCATGGGCATCATGGCGGTGCAGCTATTACCAATGATCGCAGCTTTTTACCTGTACATGATAATGGTGTCGGGGGCTATCATTACCGCAGCCTCACAGCAGGCGGTCGCGGTGGTGTTGCTGATAATCATCAGCGTACTGACGGCGTTTTGGATCGCGCGCACCATCATTTCGCTCTACATCGTCACCTTGCCCGATATGCAGCCCATGGAGGCATTCGGCAAGGCCAAGGAATTAGTGAATGGTCGCAGATTCAGCGTCGGGCGCAAGATTTTGGCATTGCCAATCGGTCTGTTCTTGGCAGCGGCAATCGTCGTCGTGCCGTGCCTACTGCTGTGGGGCCCGCTGGCCCAATGGGTCTTCTTCATGCTGACAGGCGTAGGCATCATCGTGGTGCACGCCTATCTCTATACGCTTTATCGGGAGTTGTTGGGTGAGTAAGACACCGGCGGCGCGTGCGCAAGAGTTGCGAGAGCTGCTGAACGAGTATAGCTATGCTTACCATGTCGAAGACGCGCCAATCGTCAGCGACGCCGTGTACGACAGTCTGTTCGGAGAACTTAAGCAGCTCGAGTCGGATAATCCAGACCTTGTCACCGAGGACAGCCCGACCCAGCGCGTCGGCAGCGCACTCAAGCAGGGTTTTACCAAGGTCCGACATAGCAGTCGCATGCTCAGCCTGAATGATGTCTTCGATAGGGATGAGGTCGAGGCTTGGGTCAAGCGCATGGATAAGTTGCTGCCGGGCAGCCAGCATGAATTTTTCGCCGACATCAAGATGGATGGCTTAGCGTGCGCCCTCGTTTACCAAGATGGTGTGTTCACGCAGGCCATAACCAGGGGCGATAGTTTCATCGGCGAAGATGTAACCAATAATGTCAGGACGATCAAGAACGTGCCATTGCGTTTGCGACGAACCAAAGGTTACGAAAAGTTCCTGCAAGGCCGCACCGAGGTCCGTGGCGAAATAGTCATGCTTAAAGCAGACTTTCAGCAGTTGAATGAACAGCAGCGTGCCACTGGCAAACCGGAGTTCGCCAACCCCCGCAATCTTGCCGCCGGCACGATTCGGCAACTCGACCCGAAGCTGGTAGCGGCCCGCCCGCTGACGTTCGTCGCCTACGACATGCAGCGCGACGACCCGTCGGAATTGCCGACACACATGTATGCCTACGAGGCTATCAGCGCTATCGGTATTCGCCGGAACCAACAAGCTAGCGTCTTCGATTCGTTGGACGGAGTCATGAAATTCGTCGATTCTTGGGACGAAAAACGCCATGATTTGCCGTTCAATACCGACGGTCTGGTCATCAAGGTCAATGATCGTAACCAATATTCGGAATTGGGTGTGGTAGGCAAGCAGCCGCGTGGAGCGGTAGCCTACAAATACGCTGCCGAACAAGCCACCACTATAGTCAAGGATATCGTCATCAGTATCGGTAGGACAGGTGCTGCCACACCGGTCGCGGTGTTTGACCCGGTCGTCGTGGCTGGTACCACGGTACAGCATGCCAGCTTGCACAATGCCGATGAAATTGCCCGCAAGGACGTGCGGGTCGGGGACACGGTCATCATATACAAGGCCGGCGATATCATTCCGCAGGTAGAAGAAGTGGTAATTCGCTTGCGACCTAAGTCGGCCAAGCCGTTCAATATGCAAAATGAACTACGCCGACAATATCCGGAACTTGAGTTCGAGCGCCCGGAAGGTGAGGTCGTTTATCGCGTCCGGGGTGCAACTGGTACGTTGCTACTAAAGCAGGCCTTGGCGCATTTTGCATCTAAGGGGGCATTGGATATCGATACCCTTGGCGAGAAAAACGTGGCAGCTCTGGTGGATGCCGGATTGGTGGAAGATCTGGCTGATACATACCGATTAACCAAGGACGATTTGCTACAGCTGGACCGTTTTGCCGAAATTTCGGCGCAAAAATTGGTCGATGCCATCGCTGCCAAGAAGCAGCCAGAGCTAGCCCGCTTCATTTATGGCTTGGGCATCCGACATGTCGGCGTCCAGACAGCAATCGACCTTGCCAACAGGTTCAGGAGGCTAGACAACCTTGGGCTGGCCAAGCTAGACGAGCTAAAGTCCGTCGATGGTGTGGGTGATATCGTAGCGGATTCGATTTATCTGTGGTTCGACGGGGCCGCAAACAAGGATTTGTTGGCCAAGTTTCGGGGCTTGGGTGTCTGGCCGGAGGATGTCAAAAGCGTCGGCGGCAAGTTGGCCGGGCAGAACTTCGTCATCACCGGGACGCTCGAAGCCATGAAACGTGACGAAGCAGCCGACAAGATACGCTCCCTTGGCGGTACCTTCCAGAGCAGCCTCGGCAAAGACACGACCTACCTAGTGGTCGGCCAAAACGTCGGCGCCAGCAAGCTGGCTAAGGCCAAATCGTACGGCACAGAGCAGATTAGTGAACAACAACTGATAAAGATATTGGAAGATTGATGACAGACTTAACTTTCATTACCGGCAATGCGCATAAAGCGGAATATTTAGCCAAATGGTTGAATGTACCGATTCCACATCACAAACTTGATCTGGACGAGATACAATCGCTCGACTCTCACGAGGTGACTGCGCATAAG
>CAZTXZ010000053.1:829-5398 GCA_964617895.1 uncultured Candidatus Saccharibacteria bacterium | reverse complement strand
CACAAAAACCCATCAAACAATAAACAACACATTTGTAAATACCCAACGACAATACAAAGAGGTTAGTGCCCGCAATTAGCGGACGCGCGTCATCAAACGCAGATTGGACAAATAATGTTCCGGATCCACCGTGGGGTGGTTACGGATGTATTCCATGTGTTTGTTGACGAACGGAATGGTATTGTCGGGATAAGCATCGGTGTTGGCACTGTAGCTATCAACGGTGTTGTAGGTCTTGTCGGCGGCCATACGGATAAGCGTGCGCTCGAATTCAGCGCCGGCTTCGGTTGCAAAAAAATCGACACCCTTCTTGTGACTACCCATGCTAGACACCCTTCGTCTTCGCTTGTTTCGGTTTTTTGACTTCTTTCCTGCCCTTGTCCTTCGACATGATTTCTCCTTATCTACAGTATAGGATTATTGACTCGGCTAGCCTAATGCGCCACGAATGTCAGCGCGTAGCCGATTTGGCCAGCCCGACCGGCTCGGCCAATGCGGTGGATGTAATCGTCGTAGGCCTTCGGTACCGTGAAGTTGATGACGTGCGAGATATCGGCCACGTCGATGCCGCGAGCGGCGACGTCAGTGGCGACCAGGATCGCGATTTCGTTCTGTTTGAATTTGGCTAGTGCGCGTTGGCGCTGACCCTGCGTTTTGCCGCCGTGGATCGATTCGGCCGAAAAGCCACGCGACAACAGTTCTTTACTCAGGCGTTCGACGCTGCGCTGTGTTTCGTCAAATACGATGACTTTGGTGACGTGTTGCTGTGCTAGCAAGTCGTGCAATTTTTCGAGTTTTTCGTTGGCTGACTGGAAACGGACAACGTCCTGGTGGACGTTTTCGCTGGCCGAACTGGCCTTCAGCGAGATGGTAAATGGATCGCTAGTGAAATTGTTGATGAGCGTGCGGACGCGGTTGTCCATGGTTGCCGAAAAGAAGAAAGACTGGCGGATCGGGCTGGTGTAGTTCAGGATTTCGGTGACGTCGTTGACGAAGCCCATGTCGAGCATGCGGTCGACTTCGTCCAGTACCACCATGTTGCAGCGGTTCAGCTTGAGGGTACCACGCTTGAAGTGGTCCTTGATGCGGCCGGGTGTACCGATGATGATGCGTGGGTTGCCGCGCAGGTCGCGCAGCTGCCCGCCCATTCCGGTGCCACCGATAAGGAGCGCGCCGGTCAGGCCACTGCCCTTGCCGAGTATGCGACATTCGCTATCGATCTGCTGGGCCAGTTCGCGAGTCGGTGCAATGATAAGTGCGTAGGACTCAGGCTCCGTCATCAGACGTTGCAAAACAGGCAGCGCGAAAGCTGCGGTCTTGCCGGTGCCAGTACTGGCTATGCCGATGATATCCTGGCCGGTCAGGGCTACGTCAATGGTCTGGTCTTGGATTGGCGAAGGCGTTAGGTAGCCTTTCTTGGCCAAGTTGTCCTGGAGTAGCGGTTGCAGCGCAAAATCGACGAAAGCGTGCGTTGGCACGAACGTTTCTTGTTGGGCGGCCGATGCGGCACGGACAAATCGGCTAGGGTCGATGTATTCGCCACCCCGACTGCGATTGCCGCGAGGTTTGCCGCCGCCGTAGTGGTTGCTGCGGTTGTTGTTTTTGCGGGCAGTGATGGCCCGGCTTGAGCGATAAGAATAAGACATAAAAAATGATCCTTCGGTTATTGTTTGATTACTTCGATTGCCAGAATGACACCTAAGTAATATCTATCACTAACCTTGGGATCATTTAAAACAATACTGCTATATTAGCATAAAAATAATCTGGTCGCAACCGATTGGCCAAGCCGGCCTCTTGTAGCGCTAGGCTTGCTGTAAGAATCCTCACAGCTGGGCCGCCCGCCGCCACCTACTATGTAAGTAACCCGGAGAGGATGTCTATGCGCATGCGAACCCTTACCTACACTATCGTGACCGCAGTCATTCTCATTGCTGCTGCTTTTTACGGCTATCAGTATTTTGCGAATCGGGATGATAATCAGCCCATCGGCACGCCGACGTCGTTGAACGGTCCGAAGGATGATGTCCGCACGACGTATCCGTTGCAAGTATTTTTCTCCAAATCGCCGCAGTCGAATGATGACCCCAACAAAGTCTTTGGGTTGCAGCGCAATTCTATGAACCCGGACGTGGCGACATTCGCAGTCAAGGAGCTATTGAAAGGTCCGACGGCTGAGGAAAAGGCCGCCGGTTATTTTAGTAAGACGGCTGTCCGCGCTGGTCCGAGCAACTGCGATGATAACGACTTCAGGCTGACGATAGCTGACGGCGTGGCAACGCTAAGGTTTTGTCGAGTTTTCGATCACTTGGGTGTGGTGGCCGACGGCCAGGCCGAAAGCCAGCTCAACACTACACTCAAGCAGTTCGACTCCGTCAAGCGGGTCGTCATCCTCAACCGTACGGGAGACTGCGAGTTTGATCTATCTGGTCAAAACTCGTGCAAAAGTGGCCAAAACGCTCCGGCACCGAGCGGCTATTAGCCCATGACTTTGCGCTTGGGCGCGAGCCGCTTGGCCGGTTGTGCCGTGGCGCTGTCTGAGCTGGTGCCTCCGGTTGCTACCGGCGGCTTGAACGGCGTAGCTACGCCCAGTGTGAACACGTAGATGACGTCATCGCGCGTGATGAAGAAGTGGGTTGTCACATCGCTGACCTGGCTGGCCACGATAGGCGTTTTGATCTCTTCCTCGATGTTTAGTAAATCGTCAAAACTCTGCACCACCACGACGTTCTTGTTGGCAAAATTGGTTGGTCGGCTGGCTCGTACGATGATGCCGTCGTGATAGCGATAAATCTTTTCGAGCTCGCGCTGATATGGCGATTTGATGATCTGCCGTCGGAAGCCGTAGGCAGTGAAAGCGACGCCCAGACCGATTAAAATGATAGCGACGGACATTTCGTAGCGGGTGATGGTATCACGCAAACGTATCGTCTTGGCCGGAACGACTTCTTGGTGGTTGGCCTTAGAAAACTGCACGCCCAGACGGTAGACCTGTTGGTCCAGCGGCGCGGTGATGGTAGAAGTCTGGCTATCCTTGAATGGCGTACCGCCCGATTCACCGCTGACCTCGATCTTGTAGGTCACTTGCATTTCACTGCTGAGCGGCACATTGAAGGCCGTCACGAACTGTCCGATTTCTTTGCGGTATTCGGCGTATGGAATCTCGACGACGGGGTTCAGGCTGAGCATGTTGGTATGGACGTTGCCGATTACCGGGTCTAGCAGACGGAACTGTTTACTCCAGACGTTCGACATGCCGCCTTCCCCATCCTTGCTGCCAAAGGTGCTGCGAATGACCGCGTTGGCTTCGTAGCGATACGACAAGTCCGTCGCCTCGGTGGCGCGCAACCGGTAGCTGAATGTCGAACTGATGGACTTAGTCAGGTCGGCGATGTAGGCGGTGTCGGTCGGGCCGGGCCTCTCGTTATAGAAGCTGGTTTGGGCGTAGTGGATGGTGTTGCCGACGTTCTGGGTGACGTCGTACTTGTACAGCTGTGGCGTGGGTGCGATGACGGTATGCACGCGTAGGCGGTCGTTTATCAGAAAGGCTGCGATACTAAAAAGTATCGCCGCGAAGACCACGAACATCAGTGGTCGAGTTTCTTTATCGTGAGCGGGCTTATTGGCGCCCGGCCGGGCTTCGGTGTCGCTCATGGGGCCGCCCTCTTGCCGCCAGAAATTTCTTTGAGCCAAACTGTCGGGTAGCCGATCAGTGGCACGCGTGAGCGCACAACACCGATAATCTGTGTTTCTGCAACCGGGGTGTCCTTGCTAGGGCTGTTATCGCCCTTGGTTATGAACACCCGTTTCCCACTTCCATCAGTCGACGCATCAATCTCAACCACCCGGTGCGTTATCATTATGTCTTTACGCTGGTATTGTACAATGTCGCCGACGCGTACGTCCATGGGGTCATCGATTTTTTGAACGACCACTATAGAACCGCGACTAAACACCGGTTTCATGCTGTTGGAGACGATGGCCGACGGTTTGTAACTAAACAGCCCTGTCATGAACATGACCAAACAGGCCATGACTGCCACCGACATGATGTCGTAAGCCCGTTGCGGATGGCGGCGGTAGTGATGATGCGATGGTTGTTTGTCCTGGCGGGTGCGGTCCAGGGCGATATAGATACTGACGATGAGGATGATCAGCGAGACACCCTGCAGATACCAGTCGAACTTGGGTATTATGGGCGGTAAGATGCCTATGGCCAATAACCCCAGCCGGTAGGTCAGCATGGCCGGTAAACCGCTGGTGATAGCCATGTAGGTCAACAGCAGACTGCCCATGATCGCCGGTACGAAGTCTGATATCGCCAGTTTGATGAAGCCATCTATCCCGGCTGTGTGCGGAATCAGGCCAAAATTCATCTGTTGCAGGGCGACTACCAGGGCGATGACCAGCCCGAACCAGACCACGTTACGCCGAGAAACCAACATCACGAGCGAATGCCGGGCATACTCTACGGCAAAGGCAATCATGCCGAATGACCAGATATTCAGCACCAGGCTCTTCGGCCCTGCCACCAGGCTGTTGTGGTTGTAGGTGGTTATCAGACCGGCC
>CAZTXZ010000053.1:0-819 GCA_964617895.1 uncultured Candidatus Saccharibacteria bacterium | reverse complement strand
ACCACGAACCACACTGCTAGCACGCTCCCGACCAAAAATGCCTTGTCGCCGCGGTGGCGCACCCGGTCTTTCTGGCCCTGGGTGAAGTACCAGGCTAGCCCGAGAATCATCAATCCCATGACCGGTTGGATGATGTACAGGTGTACCCTGGTCGGTATCAGCTGCGTGCTACTGCCGATGGCCGAAACCACGGCCACTACCACCAAGGCCGCCAGCAGAACCCAGGCCTGTGAACGTATGGAATATAGGCGGGCTAATATCATAATGCCCCCTGCACGCTGTAGCCGGCCAGCGTCCAGTTTTGGTTGGTCGAGGTCAGGCTTGGTACGAAGACGAAGTTGGTGCCGGTGTTGATGGCCGATTTACTAGTGATGGTTATTTGGCTGGTCGTGGTGGTGTAGTTGACGGTCGCCGGCATGCTGGTTACCGTCTCGGATGTTCCCCAATTGGCGGTGATGCGCCAGCCGGCCAGGTTTTGGCCGGAGTTGTTGGTGACGGTTATGGTGTAGGGCCAGGTGTACTTGTTGCCCGATTTGGTGCGGGTGCCAGCCACGGCCGTCATGGTCAACCCGGACACCGTCTGGTATATCGGCACCAGCGTACCCGATACCGTGACGGTACCAAAGCGGAACGTTTGCGAGGCCGACCGGAAGGTGAAGCTGTACGTTACCGTGCTACCGGGGTTTATCGTGCCGTTGGTGCCGGTATTGACTGCCGTGATCGTGGTGCCGGCGACCGAACAGGTCGCATTGGTACAACTGTTGTTGGAATAATCGGCTGGCAAGTCGAAGGTGGTTTGCCAAGCGCTGACGGTGCGGC
>CAZTXZ010000052.1:5149-5465 GCA_964617895.1 uncultured Candidatus Saccharibacteria bacterium | reverse complement strand
GCGGCACTGGCACTCTTCCAGCTTCCGAGAAAATGGGCACATACCCGAAGGGTATGAGGCCGCGTCTTCAACATTCCGAGACGACTTACAGCCCAAAAATCATAACATAACAGATGAGAAATGAAAATCCCCCTTCTGGTTCATGCGGGGGATTTTACAAGGTTTGTTTTACGAGCGGTCAGTCACGAGCTCAATAACTTTCTTGAATGTAACACAAAATGTGTTCAAACGCTAGTGTTTATCCACAGATTGGACGCAGTCACTCATCCACCTGAGTATACTTAGTTTTATTATAGCATAACAGGGCTAATTTGTA
>CAZTXZ010000052.1:0-5139 GCA_964617895.1 uncultured Candidatus Saccharibacteria bacterium | reverse complement strand
AAGATGGTAAATCTATGCTGGTTCGGCCGCCACCGGCTGGTGAGTAACGACGACCGTACGGTGGGGGAAACGGAATCCAAAGGTACTGCCGACCCCCTCTTTGCTATCGAAGATTAGGCTGCCACCCTGCGCCACGATGACCTTTTTGGCCATGAACAGCCCCAGGCCGGTACCGTCGGGGCGTGCCTTGCGGGCGTTAGCTGCCCGATAAAACTTGGTAAACAGGTGGTGCTGTTCGTGCTTGGGCACGCCAATGCCGTTATCGATGACTCTCAGCTCGATGCCGTGTGCAACTTCTTCGAGCTTGATCTCGATATGCCCCCCGGCCGGCGTGTAGTAGATAGCATTATCGACGAAATTCATGACGACCTGGCGCATCTTGGTCTCGTCCAACATCAACTGCGGGAAGTTCTTGGGTTTCTTATAGATTATCGTTATCTCACGGGCTTCCGCGGTCTCGGTCAGCTGGTCCAGCTCCTCTTGGATCATGTGCGTCAGGTCCGTCGGCGCAGGCTCAATGACGAATTTGCCGGTCTTCAGGCGCGACACGTTAAGCAGATCAGCAATCAAAAAAACCATACGTTGACTGCTCACGAAAGCTTGCCCGAGCATCTTCTTTTGGGTATCGTTCAGCTTGCCGGCGTCACCCTCGAGCACCATGCTCAGGTAACCCTTGACGCTGGTCAACGGAGTGCGCAGTTGGTGGCTAGCCATGCTGATAAAGTCGTCTTTGGTCTCGTCCAGGGCCTTCAGCTTCTCGTTGGTGCTGCGCAGTTTCCTGGTAGCCGCATCGACTCGCGCCTGCAATTGTTCGTTGAATTTCTGGATTTCCTCGTAGTGCAAGGCGTTCTGGACGGCGATGATCAGCTCATTGGCGACCGTTTCCAGCGTGCGCACGTCCTGGGGAGTATACGGATTGCCGCTACGTTTATTGCCAAGAATCAGGTAGCCCAACCCCTCTTGGGTGCTCCGTACGTCCTGTGTCAGGCGTACAATCACTGCGATATTGTTATCTTTCATGACTTTCTTCAGTCCACCATGGGCAGTATCTTCTAGATAGTCGGCTATGATCACTTTATGGTGAACGTGTGGAGTGGCCTGACGTATCGGTTTTAATGTATTTTCAATAAAGTTCAGCTTGCGTGAAGAGAATATTCTGTACTTGTCTTCGACGCCCGAGAAACCTACCGCTGCATAGTCCGGTTTGATCGCAGTTTCTATGATTGATATGCTTTGGTTCATCAAATATTTAGTGTCGAGACTGGAGACAAGGGTTTTGTTAAGTTCGGCAAATAGTTCTTGAGGGTCATAGGCGTCACGATAGAAGAGGGTGTTCGTCAGCTTATCGAACCGTTGTCGCACTATCGGGAAAAACAGACCGGCGATACCAGTACTCAACGCCAACAGTGCCTGCGCCAGAGTTGATATGTTAAGATTGAGCACTCTATCGAATATTACGAAGAAGATGACGCTGTAGATAAGGGCCAGTATGAGCACCGAGCCCAAGTAGGCGACAGCACGAGCAATAGCGAACCTAACGTCCAACAGCTTATGTCTTACGATAGCCAGTGTCGTGAAGGCAGCGAAGAAGACGACGACTACGGGACTATAAGCTGCCGGTTTTGATATGCCAAACAGTGGCAGAATGCCACTGATAAACAGTCCAGGCACCAGGGAGAGAAAGGTCCCGAGCAATATGTAATAAAGCTGCTGTCGCTTAAGCTGTCGCGCAACCCTATACTCGCCGAGCAATACATAAGAGCCCATCACGAAATAGACGACAAATATGACCAGGAGCAGATAGTATGCCAGACCCGGGATGATCTCTTGCGACTGCACGGATGCAGATTTTATATTAAGCGGTGTTGGGATCATCGCGATCAGAGCGACGACCGGGAGAGCAAGGGTTATCAGTAGCCGCTGACTCCTTTTCGCGCCCACGCCACTAGCGACTCTACCGATTCGACCCGCATAGTTGAGGCAGAACATCAGGAAAGCTAGCGGTATTATGGCGGCTCCCAATGTAGCCCATCGAGAGAATCTAAGGTACAAACCAGGGTCTGTCGTCAAGTTTGCCAAGAGATTCGCTAGCAGCCAAAGTACGCCCGAGCCAATAAATAGACCGAGCCATCTGTTAATCGAACTTCGGGGATTGCTATAAACCACAACACCCCCAAGGAACAACAAGGCCAAGCCAGTAATTATGAATATAACTGTAAGCACTATGGCGTATTATACGCCATGTCCACCGAATGAATCAGATAGATTACGGGCGAATGTTTTTACGTGCGAACCAAAAATGTTCTATTGGATGCTCGTGTTGCATAGCCTGATTGACTTCTTCCAGGTCCATGATATGTGCTGCGCATGCGCCACCCTGGTACCACACCGCCTCACCTAACTGCCTGAACCTAAAACCGTGGCGCTCATTCATTCTCTGTACGCGCTCGGGCTCCATGATGATGCCCCAGCTCTTTATGCCACGTTCGCGGGCATCGCGGTAAGCCAAGCGCCAGAGATGCAGATTGACACTCTTGCCCCTGAACTCTTTTTCAACGGCCACTGTGCCCAATTCTTCGACCTCTCCCCTGAGGGCCTGCTCCGCAATGCTCTCTCGTTCGGTCTCGTCATAGTAGGGCATTTCTTCATCAAGGAATGGGGGAACGATGGTTTCTTCTTCGGTTTCGTGAGCACCAAACATACGGTTCATGCCGATGCATCGGCCATCCTTGCTAAAGGCCGCGAAGGTACGACTATGTTCGATATGCGGACCGTAGCCCTCCTCTTCCAGGCTGCCGTAGTCCATTTCATCCCAGACCTTTTGTTCGAGTTCGCCAGCTTCGTCCAGCTGCTCTCCGTCACCAAGCAGGCCATATTTTATGCCCTTACTGTAATCAAGCCAGACAGTTGGATTCTCAGGATTCCCTACATCCTCATGAGCACGTCGCTCGGATAAGGTCTTCCGTATCTTACGAGCGGCCGCCGAGACGATAGCGCCTCCGGCGATCAAGCTCGTGGTCGATGGGTTATTGAAGGCATAATCCACCGCTTCGCTACCAGCCGCACCCAACACCCCGCAGGTACCGGCCAACCAGGCCGCGGTCCGTAGGCCAAACTCCCTGTTTTGCTCATAGGTACGCTCGGGCTCGTGAATGTTATGCAACGCCATACTGACGGCAGAACCGCCAAGGAATGCACTCGTCGCAATCGATACACCCGACACTTGTGAGTCGGCGTCATAACCTAGCCTGGCAAGCTTTGATCTGATTCTATCATTTATACCTTTCGCCTTTTCCGTGACCGAAAGATTGGCCATTGCAAGCGCAGCCGATCCTTCGATAGCTAAGGTGGAGATTCCCAAGGTGAGTGCTCCCATGGCCGGACTGTGGGTCATGGCTTCGCCCGCCCCAAAGGCGCTCAATCGTATAGCTTCGTTTACTGGCGATATTTCAAGGCCGACTACGGCAGCTTGGGCGGATTGCTTGAACTTATCATACCAACTCCGCTTCTCAAGCTCCTCGCTCAAGGGAGCTGTATCAGGCACCGGCAGAGCTGTTTCGATCGGTAGTACGTGGTGTGGTGATAGCATATCGGTCATGTGTGTTCTCCTATGCGAGATAATGGGCCTTGTTGTCCCAGTCGCTAGCCTGATAAACGGCCACGACCATAGCGCAAACCGGAAGGTGCGTGCAGGTCTTGCCCACGACTTCCATATGAATTTCGCCAAAATCGACGTTGCGAGTAGCCATCAGGGCGGTCAGGCTCTGTTCGATATCCCGACGAACGGCAGCCTCGCTACCGCCTTCGTGCTCAACGAAGAGACCCTTCTTAGACTCTTTCTCTTGCACCCAGCCGATTCCTGCCCAAGCTTCGCTATTCGGCTTCTGGGCGCGCTGCTCGGCCATGACTACATATAGCCTGTCGCCCCAGCCGCCGGGCATGAGCGCAGGGTCGATACCATCCTGGTGCTTAACAATTTCGGTATTCGGAGGAATAACTGAACTCAGGCGTAACAGGTTGTAGTTGGCAATACCGGCGTCATTCAGGGCGGCATCGAAGGCAGAAAGAGTTGTAGGACCACTACCCAGACCAGTTGCGAGGTGAATCTTCATTTATGGTTATCCCTTAAAAAAATTATTGTCATCAAAAAAGCAGCATCCGCAGAACCCTGTAGGTTCGTTGGACGCTGCTAATCTGCTAATGAACTAGGTTGCATAATACCCTATTTTTGATAAAATGTCAATACATTAATTAGACAATTTGTCAAAACATACAGATATGACATCAAAGATTCTCGTAGTCGAAGACGACACCGCCCTGGCTGATATCTATGAATTTAAGTTCAAGCACGAAGGCTTCGAGGTCCGCGTGGCCCACAACGGCGAGCAAGGATTGGTCTACGCCCAGGAATTCATGCCTCACCTGGTGTTACTGGATTTGCGTATGCCTGTGATGAACGGGGACGAAATGCTCGAAAAACTCCGCTCCGAGGATTGGGGCAGTGCCATGCGGGTCATCGTCCTAACCAACATCAGCAAGGACGAAGCGCCACCTACCCTCCGCTTTCTGGCGGTCGACCGTTATCTGGTCAAGGCCCACCATACACCCAGCCAGATCGTCGAAACGGTGCGCGAAATCCTTTCGCTCGGGACAGCCTAAGTACGAATCTTGGCCAACATTCTAGCTTATTAACATTTTGGGGTATGATTGTTTTATGACTAGAGTCGCAATTATCGAAGATGACCAAGCTATTTCACAAATGTACCGCTTTAAATTCGAGGCGGAAGGTTTCCAGACCGAGACCGCCGAGAATGGCAAGCTGGGTTTAGAGCTGATCGAGAAGATGAAGCCGGATATCATCCTGCTAGACCTGATGATGCCCGAAATGACCGGTGATGAGATGCTGGCAGCCATGCGTAAGACGGAGTGGGGCAAGGACATCAAGGTGGTAATTCTAACCAACAAGGGCGAGCAAGAAATTCCGGCCGAAGTCCGGAAATTGGGCGTTAGTGCCGTGATTCTTAAGGCAGATATGACTCCCCGCCAGGTCGCCGAAGTGATTAAAAAAACCTTGGCAGCATAACATCTTTCGCGTGTCATAATAGTGTTATGAAGATTGCAATCTTGGGGTTTGATACC
>CAZTXZ010000051.1:0-5581 GCA_964617895.1 uncultured Candidatus Saccharibacteria bacterium | reverse complement strand
TCGGTCGTCGTGATAAATGTCTGGTAGTCCGACAAATAGCTGGTCAGGGCGTGCCGACGCGCGCCATCCAGCTCGCTGAAGACGTCGTCGAGCAGCAGTAGCGGTTTTTGTTGCCGCACCGTCTCGAGCGTGTGCAGTTCGAGTATTTTTAGCGCCAGGACGGCCGTACGGGTCTCGCCACGGGATGCGCTGAGGGCGCCAGGGCGGCCGTCGAACCAGACCGACAAATCATCCCGGTGTGGACCATGTCCGGTGAAACCACGCTGCAGGTCAAGCTCCTGGTCCCGCTCCAGCCGGTGCAAGAGACTGCTCTCGTATTGCTCTAGGTTGCAACTGCTGGTGTATTCCACCGTCACCTCGGTGTCGCTACGAGACAGCGTCTTGTATAGCTCACCGATGGACGAACGGATATCGGCGACAAGCTGCAGTCGATCGGCCACGATCTCGCCCGCCAGCTGGCTAAGGCGGATGTTCCAGGGGAAGATATGCTCGTCTATGCGGGCGTGCCCGCGCTTGAGCAGGGCATTGCGCTGGGCCAGGGCTTGTTTGTACTTGCGTAGGGCCGTTCCGTAGGTTGGTTTGGTCTGCAACAACACGTCATCGATGTAGTTGCGACGGCGTTCGGGTGAGCCCGCTAGCAACCGAAGATGATTCGGCTCGAACAACACGACCGGCAGGGTTCGTGCCAAGCTCAATCGGCGGAGCTGCGTGTCATTTACCACGTAGGTTTTCTTGACCGGATCATTGGGTGTCAGTTTGATGGTTCTATCACCCCCGTCGGTCTGAGCATCCAGGCGTGCCCACGGAGACTCGAACATCACCAGGTCGGTGTCCTTGGCACGATACGAACCACCCCTAGCTAGCACCAGGATGGCTTCGAGCAGATTCGTCTTGCCACTGGCGTTCGGACCGACGATGATGGTCACCGCCGGGTTGAACTCGAACGACTCGTCGCCATACGAACGGAAATGCTGCAACCGAATATTATTTATCACGAGGTTGGGCCACCTTATTACCTTAGTGTAGCGTACCCTAGGATTTGAGCGGCATGATGATGTGTGTGTAGTCTGCCTTGCCGCCAGCTGCCCGGACAATAATTGGCTCCAATTTGCCGTTGAAGGCGAATTCTACTTCATCTTCGTGGATAGCATTTAGGGCATCGATAAGGTAGCGCGAATTAAGAGTTATGCCGCCACTACCCTTGACGACCGCGCTGGCGCTGGCGGTATTCTCGCCCAGTTGTGACGCCACCGAGTGGATACTAAGCAACTTATCCGCCTCATCGACTTTGATGGTGATGCTACCAGCACTTTCTCGGGCAAACAGGCTGGATACTTTGGTCACGTTCATCAGTTCGGCTCGCTTGAGCGTCGCCGACACGGCAAAGCTGGCCGGAATGAGCTTTTGGTAGTCCGGATATGATCCCTCGAGCAGTCTGGCCACCAGCTCGACGTCCGCCACTTGGAACAAGACCTGTTGATCGTCGTAGGTTATGGTCACTTCGTCTTCTGTATCGGTCAGTATTCTCAGTAGGTCCTGCATGGCGGTCGCTGGAATCAGCAGGGAAACGTCATGTGACAACTTCAGTTTGAGTCGCTTCTCGGCCAGGCGGTAACTGTCGGTGGCAGCGATGTTGAGCCCCGAATTATTGCCGCTACGGAATAATACACCTGTCAGCACTGGGCGCGACTCGTCGCTTGAGGCCGCGAACACCACTTGCTGCAGGGAGTGGCGCAGCTGCGAGCTGGGCACCTGGAACGATTCACCCGACTCGATAGCCGGCATCACCGGGAAATCGTCCGCTACCACACCGTTGACGACCGACTGGTATTTTTCGGTGGTGATGTGTAGCTTGGTATCCTCTAGCTTTAGGTCGATCACTCCATCCGGCAGGCTGTTGACGAAATCTTGCATCAGGCGGGCTGGGACGGTGATGGAGCCTTCCTCGGTGACTTTAGTGCCGACGTACTCCGTGATAGCGATATCAAGGTTGGTGGCGCTGATGCTCAATCGGTTGTCGCTGGTTCGAATCAATACGTTGGCCAGGATGGGGAGCTGGTTGCGGGTGTTAGCTACTCGGGCGACCGTGCCTAGGGCTCGGTTCAGGTTTTGCTGGGTGACTTGGAGACGCATGTAGTTATACAATCCTTTCTTTTCTTAATTCGTGGTTGCTTATTATAGGTGTGGTGGATAACGGGTATAACTTGCGTTTTACTGGGGTGTAGTTACTGAATTGCCTGTGGAAATGGGGGCGGGTAAGCTGCGGGTAAACTGTGGCTCTATGGCTAGGTTTGTCCACATGGGGCAGGGGGGTGCGCAAGTTGGTTGTGTGTAACCCAGCTACTTTTCCCAGGGTAATACCCACACTGTACACATTTTTTACACACATTCGACCCAGTTGTTCCCACCCATGACGCATCGTCTTTGGGGTATCAAGCATAGAGTCGGTCCTTGATTTCGCTGATGGCGGCCCGGATGTCGGCATCGATTTGGCTTTCACGCTCGATTTTCTCGACCGAATGAATAGCGGTGGTGTGATCCTTGCGGCCGAGTTCGTGGGCAATCTTTGGGAAGCTGAGGTGCAGCTCACTCCGTAGTACATACATGGCGACTTGTCGTGGTACCACGATATCCTTGTCGCGCTTGGGTCCTAATATGTCGTCTACCGATATTTGGAAATGGCGGGCGGTGCGCTCGATGATTTGTTTGGCGCTTATATGTTTTGGCCGGGTCTTGTTGGCTCCCAGTAAGCTGGTGGCTATGCCCAGTGAGGGGTCGAGGCCGCGCATTTCGCAAAATGCCAATACTTGGTTGAGGGCACCTTCGAGTTCGCGGATGTTGGTCTGAACGTTGGTGGCCAAGAATTCGACAACGTCGTTTGGCAGCTCCACCTCGTGGCCTTGGGCCTTGGTCTGCACGATGGCACAGCGGGTCTCAAAGTCGGGGTTTTGCATATCGATGGTCATCCCCCAGGCAAAGCGGGAACGCAGGCGCTCCTCAAGGGTTGGGATTTCTTTAGGCGGACGATCCGAACTCATGATAATTTGCTTGTTGGCTTGGTGTAGGGCGTTGAAAGTGTGGAAAAATTCTTCCTGCATCTTTTCTTTGCCGGCGATGAACTGGACATCGTCGATGATCAGCACATCGATGGTGCGATAGCGGCCAGCAAAACTAGCGGTCTTCTTGAAGCGGATAGCATCGACGAACTCCTGGACGAACTGCTCGGTCGTGACGTACAAAACCCTGGCCCGGGGGTTGCGTATGACCACCTCGTTGCCGACGGCCTGGATAAGGTGGGTCTTGCCGATACCGACGCCGCCGTACAAGAACAGTGGGTTATATTTGCTACCCGGCTGGCTGGCGATAGATTGGCAGGCAGCAAAGGCCAGCTCATTACCGGAGCCGACGATGAAGTTGTCGAAAGTGTAGCGCTTATTGATTCCCTGGCGGTAGCTGTGGGATATGCCACCGTCTTCCGGTGATCTGACTTCGTAGATTTGGGATGGAGTCGGGGTGCTGGGTTTGGCCTGGGGTTGTTCGGGTATTGGCGGTGTCGGCTCGGTTCGCTGTAACGGCGAAGGCTTGGCCGTGTGTATCTTGTATACGATAGTGGCCGGCTGGAGGCCGTTCTTTTGCAAGGTTTCGGTAATAAGATCGTGGTATTTACGCTCCAACTGCTGCTTCACGAACACATTGGCAACGCCAATGACAGCCCTATCTTCGTTCATCTCCAAGAGGGTCGTATTTTTGAACCAGGTCATGAAGTTCCCGCGGGAAATTGACAATTCGATTTCCCCAAGAACCGCCTGCCAGGTCGCGTATTGTGACATCGCTGGACTCCCCATGTGACCAAGTATAGCGGAGTTATCCATAGTTTTCCACAGACCCCGAAGTCCAACAGGGAATTTAACAAAAATCTTCGATAACCGGGGTGACGTTATCCACAGGCAATACTTCCATCTGTTAACCTGTGGATTACGTTTGCGAAAACGTGGAAAAATTGCTAATATCAGTGGGTTAAATATTGTTAATTTCACTTCTTTTCCAGCAAGTGAGTAATAAAAAGTGAGAACTTATGCCTAAGCGCACCTACCAACCCAAAAAACGCCAGCGCTCGCGCGAACATGGTTTTTTCAAGCGCATGGCTAGTAAGGCCGGCCGCAACGTCTTGCAGCGTCGCCGCAACAAGGGCCGCGCTCGCCTGACGCACTAGAAAGGAAACCCCTTGCTTGATCGGCGCCACCGATTCCATGGACTTGGCAGTCTGAACCATGTCTATAAGCACGGTTCGACTCGTCGTACCCCGTGGTTTGCTATCAAATACCAAAGGAATCCCAAGCGCTCGACCTATCGCTGTGCGGTTGTGGTCAGCCGCAAGGTCAGCAAATCGGCCGTGGTCCGCAACCGTATTCGCCGTCGGCTGTACGAACTACTCAGGCTAGAGCTGGCCGGCCTGGTGCCGGCCTACGACATCGTCGTGACGGTTTTCAGTGATCAGGTCGAATCGGCCGACTCTAAAAAACTCCAGCGGATGGTACACGAGGCCGTGGCGGCGGCCGGCTTGCGGTAAATCCCAAGACCCTACCGTGATATAGTAATATGCAAGGATTCAACAGATGTTTACAACGTTCATAACGCAACCTATTTTCAATCTCCTGGTCGCGATTTACGCGCTCCTGCCCGGCCACAACTTTGGTCTGGCGATAATCATCTTCACTATCATCGTCCGTTTGGCCCTCTGGCCACTACTCAAGCGTCAATTGCACCAAACCAAGGCAATGCGCAAGATCCAGCCGGAACTGAAGCGCATCAAGAAGGAAACCAAGGGAGACCGCCAAAAAGAAGCGCTCCTGACGATGGAGCTTTACAAGGAGAGGGGTATCAAGCCACTGGCCTCCATCGGGGTCATCATATTGCAGTTGCCTATCCTGATCGCACTTTACATCGGGCTGCGCCGCGTGGTCGACGACCCCCATCAGATGTACCAGTTCGCCTACCCGTTCTTACAGGACCTTGGCTGGATGCAGCACCTCAGTAAGAACATCCACTTGTTCGACGGCACGCTATTTGGATTGGTCGACCTGACCCGTCCAGCCATCAAGGGCGGGGCAATCTATTGGCCAGCGATGATACTGGTGTTAGGTAGTGCCGTAGTGCAATATTTCCAGAGCAAGCAGCTACTGCCTGAGGCCAAGGACGGCCGCAGCCTTAAGAAAATCCTGAGCGAAGCCGGCGAAGGCAAGCAAACCGATCAGTCGGAAGTCAACGCTGCCGTCGGACGCAGCACCATCTACTTCTTGCCTATCATGATATTTTTCTTCACCGTCAGCCTGCCCTCGGCCCTGAGCCTATACTGGCTGGTCGGTGGAATAGTCGCCTTCATCCAGCAATCAATCGTCCTGCGCGAGGACGAGACCGAGCTCGAGGCCCTCGCCAGCGCCGGTTCCGCCAAAGATGTATCGTCCATCCCGGAGGCCGAAGTCGTCTCCACCGAGGCCAAATCTCACTCGACAACCTCCAAAAACAAAAAATCAAAAGCCAAGAAGAGTCGGACCGCCAGTAAAAAAAGGAAGAAAGGATG
>CAZTXZ010000050.1:3285-5614 GCA_964617895.1 uncultured Candidatus Saccharibacteria bacterium | reverse complement strand
GCATGGTGGTCGGGCCTTCGGACGATCCAAAAGTAAACGCATATGCCGAGTCATTGGTATACGGGAGTGCCGTATGGGAAACAAGTG
Organism: uncultured Candidatus Saccharibacteria bacterium; assembly: GCA_964617895.1. Classification (GTDB taxonomy): domain Bacteria; phylum Patescibacteriota; class Saccharimonadia; order Saccharimonadales; family UBA4665; genus UBA6224. The sequence goes on along the minus strand of CAZTXZ010000050.1, from coordinate 5,527 downwards.
AAGGTAAGGTGGTTGGTCCAACACCATCCGTGTATATAAACGCGATCATAGCGGCCGCGAAAGACGAAAGTACTAAGTGGGATACACCCGATGGCATAGTGACCGGCCCTACACCATACCCTTCCGTAAACGAATATGTTAAATATAAGAATGCAAGAGAGCGAGGCGAGGACATCAAGCCACGCCCCATGTTCTCCCTGGCCGTAGACATGGCTATGATGGCCATCAAAGACATGGAGGATTTCGGATATCGGGGCAGTGTGTGGAATATGCCCGACAATGACACAATGGCCGCGCTTACACCACGTCATGACGCAAATGCAATCATAAGGATAATACTGGAGCGCAGAGATGCCGAAATCAGGGCCAGGAAAGCTGAGCAAGGGCGACACGGGTTCTTGCCCCAGGGATTGTCATCATTCTTTAGGAGGTTTGACCCTAGAATAGCTAAAGAAATTAGGATACAGGATAGAAATCAAAGAGTGCTGGAGAAGGCGCGTCTGCGAAGGCACAAAATGAGCATGAAAAGCCTGAAGGAATCAGACGAGTGGAGAGCGAGACTAGCCAAACGACAAGCAAGGCTTGAACGCAAAGAGGAAAGGCGCCGCCTCAAATAGAAAAATTAAACTTAAATCCTATTAGCCTTAAAGCTAAAACCAGTCAGATTGTCGTTTCGCACTTGCTTTGGCTCAGATAACCACGCCGCCGCCCAGCACACGCTCACCGTCGTATAACACGGCTGACTGGCCAGGCGTGATGGCCCTGACGGCCTCAGCCATCGTCACGCTCACCGCCTCACCGTCAAATTGCACTTTGCAGCCCACTAGCGGCTGGCGATATCGCGTGCGCACCTGATAATCAACGGCCGGGTCGGGTCGACCATTTATCCAGTGGACGCTGGTCAGCCTAATTTCTTTTTTCCATAGTCGGTCATCGTTCAAATCGGTCGTGACATATACTTCATTCTTGGCCATGTCCTTGCCGACCACGTAGTACGGCAAGCCACCGCCGACGTTCAGACCATGGCGCTGGCCAATCGTATAGAACAAGGCGCCGTCGTGTTCACCCAAGCGTCGACCATGTTGGTCGATGATGGCACCCGGCTCGGTTTGGACAAACTGTTCGAGGAACTCACGGATGCCAACCTTGCCAACAAAGCAGATGCCCTGGCTGTCCTTTTTGTTGGCCGTGCTCAGCCCGAGTTTTTGGGCAACAGCCCGTACTTCGGCCTTGGTTTTATACTCACCAATCGGCATCAGCGAATGGCGCAGCGCACCCTCCGACACCCGATACAAAAAATACGTCTGATCTTTGTCGACGTTGGCCGCCGTCAGCAGTTGGCCATCGCGTACACGGGCGTAGTGCCCGGTCGCGATCATGTCGGCACCATCGGCCAGAGCGGTCTCCAAGAACAGTTTGAACTTGATTTCCTGGTTGCACATGATGTCCGGATTGGGCGTAATGCCGGCCTTGTAGCCATCCAGCATGTAGTCGACCACCTTTTGGCGATATTCGGTCTCGAAATCGTACATCTTGAACGGTATGTCCAGCTGTACGGCTACCCTTTTCGCGTCCTGATAATCCTCTTTCCAGGGACACTGGAAGCCTGGCAGGTCTTGGCTCCAGTTCTTCATGTACACGCCGGTCACGTCATAGCCCTGCTGTTTGAGCAGCGCGGCAGTGACGGAGCTATCGACTCCGCCGCTCATCCCGACATAGACTTTCTTGTGCTTCATATATGAAAACGTTGCGGCATTATCCGCAACAAAGTTGACGAATGTTTCAATTAATAGTACCGTATCAACTATATCACGAAACCGCCTATCATAAGCGGCCACTGACTGATTAAACCGGTTTATTCCGAACCTTAGCTATAGGCGTAGTACACGAAATGGTTGACCGACCCAGAATCCCATCAGATCGTCCCGATCCTGGCAAATATGATACTCCGAATGAAATATCATATGTTTTTAGCGATGAGCCAATGTGGCCAGATATTGACCCCGATGCTTACACGCCAATTGGCCACATCGCCGATGAAAGCGATGGTGATGCTACGTCAGGAGATTCAGAAGCCCTGGTTCAGGCAGACTCCGCGCCGAACGTATTCCAACTGAGGCCAGGCGATGACTACCTGGCTGGTGTAGGTGAGGAAGAGTCACCCCCGCAACCTGACTGGAGAGATTTGTTCGTTGTCTTGGGAGATGAGAAAGTAGGCGTCAACAAGCACCTCGAAGTAGCA
>CAZTXZ010000050.1:0-3275 GCA_964617895.1 uncultured Candidatus Saccharibacteria bacterium | reverse complement strand
AACGTGCCCTAGCGGATCAGCGGCTACTTCGATTGGAGTCACTGGACGACGACCCCGAACATGACGCCGACATAATGATGGCCGACTTCGAACGCCCCCATCTAGCCGAGGGTGACCTAGAGGGTGACCAGGCCGATGACAATGTACTGATATTGGATTTCTTTCCTCCACCCACAAGAGGCGACACATACCCCGATGAACTCGTCTACCTAACAGACTTCCTGATGGAGGGCGTCGGAGGAGATGTCGGTACCGAAGCAGCCCACTACGTGGCTAATGAATACAACCGGACGGGAATGGTGCCCAATGAGCTACCCAATGATCTCGGAGCAAAGGTAGAACGAGCGCTGACACAACCTCGCGAGGAACGCGGGCTGGAATAAGCCAGTCCAACTGAATGATTTCTCTACCCGCGGCTGGCGTTGCGGACTTGGTCCAAGCGGCGACGAATGACATACAGTTCGTTGCGTCCGCCAAGCCAGAACGCCACAATCAGCAGCGGCACTATCGGCAAGAACCAATACCATTCCGGGGCCACGCTGACCTTACTGGTCGTGCCAGCGTCGGTGGCGGTTTGTTTCGCCTCGCCGTTGGCGACTCCCACCACTTGCAGATAGGCGGTGCTCTTGTTGCGATCGGTCGCCTTGATTACCACCGTGTAAATACCAGCCGTCTCGTAGACATGTGAAAGTGTGATGTTGCCAGCAAATGATTGGCTAAGTAATTGAGCACCGGATGAATCACCCCAGTCGATGCTGAGGGCATAGGGTGGCGAGCCGCCGCTTAGGACAATGGGCCAGGTCAGGGTCGAGCCTGGGTTGGCACCCCGGCGGGCATAATTGCTGGTCAGGGTCAGCTGGGTGCCGAACTGCGCATAGTTGGCATCGTTGAAAGTCACACTGACCAGGTTGGAGTCGGGCCCCGCTTGATCCAGATTATCGTAAACTCGGGCCACCAGGTCGTTTCGGCCGCTAAATAGCCCGACTTGTAGCGAATAGCTGCCGTTCTTACACAAGACCGAGCCGACAAATACGTTGTTGGCGAATACTTTGACCAACAAATCCGTCTTACACAATCCGGCCACGGTTATAGGGGATGAATCGAAGACCTGCCCGTTACGTGGCGTGGTGATGCTGGCCGCCTGGGTCGGCGGTGGTGATGAGATACGACCCTCGAGTCCGACTGAGCCGCCCTGCTCCGGGTCTGGTGAGCCAAGCGCTGCAACGGAACCAATCGGCGCCACCAACAGCGCCAGCAGCAACGCCAAGGTGGCTGAGCGGCAACAGGCGACTATGCGTCGGAAGGTAATCATCTTATTACTACCATAACCGAGATGATGGCTGGCGACAAGAACTCGCAACCACCACCCCAAGGCATCCTTGTTAGCGACGACCGGCTTTACGCAACACCCGCTTGTTGTAGCTACGGACCAAGCGCGGTAAGCCAAAGACCAGGAACAAGATAAATGCTACTAGGGCGATGCCGAGCAAGATCATGTATACCGGGATGACATAGAACGTCGTCTTGGCGGAAAGTAATTGGCCCGCGCTACCATAGCCGAAGTTTCCCTCGAGCGTATATTTGCCAAAGGAACCTACGTCCTTGAGCTGGATGCTGAACTTCCTAATGCTATCCGGTAGAACATTAGCTGGCTGGTCACCGGCGTTCAACTCGTAGGTGCCTAGCGTGGTGTTACCTTTCTTGAAGAGAATTTTACCGAATGGCTGCTCCTGGATATTGCCCTCGTTACGAAGACGCACCGTGGCCCATACGTTTTTGCCGGACGTAAAGACAGTTCGGGCAGAATCTTCCTGGGTTTTAGGGTTCTTGGTTCGAGCGTCAAAGCTAACCAGTGACATTTTTTCCGTGACATCACCGGGGACTCTAACAAGAATCAACGAACCGACACTTCCCGAGAGGGAGACGTTGGCATTTTCAGTGCTGCTCGTCGATGCCGGTGCGAATCGAATGGCACCGTAGTAACCACCGCCAGGCAAGCCCTTAGGTATAGAAATCGTCACCCTGACTTCCTTTTGCTTTCCAGCCTCAATAGTCAATGTTCCTGGCGCTGTGATGTATTTCTTCAGCCCGTGCTTGTCGTTGGCCTCTCCGTTCAAGAGCAACGCCGGCGCCCCGCTCTCATCTTCACTGGCAACAAAATCATTCGCGATGACCCGTAAGTTTTCCGTACCCTTCGTGACATTCTGGACGTAAACGCTAATCGTTTTGGAGTCCCCTGGCTGCATGACCAAGTCAGTCCTCACTGGCGATACACGCATTCCGTTACCGCTGCTTGTTGCGGCCGAAACGTTAGCTGTGATTACCAAAACGGCCGCAGCACCTAATACCAGCCCGGCCATGAGCAATTGTTGAAGTTTTTTCATGTTCCTATTATTCCCTCTTAAGACGTTGGACTTATAGTATCAAAACGGTAGTGGTTGCACAATATGTTCAAAATGTTGCTAGAGCCGTGTAAGTAAGAGTGCTAACGTATATGCCGGCGGGTTGGCCATTCGCGATGTTCACTAAGTAGGTCACGGTGAATTTGCGATAGTTGTCAGATGTGGTGGAGGATGCGATTTGTTCCCCCGATACGAAACGGTATCTATTTTGGATAGCATAGTTAGGGTTCACCGATGCCACACCTGACCCCGCAACATCGGAACCTACGTTAGGATCGGAGTTATTACGAAGATTGATACCGAATTGGCTTGTCCCTGGGCGTGAAACATCATTCACGTTCAGGGCAGGAATACTATTAACTCCCGAGAGCATTGTCGTTCCCTGTACGGTTACTCCATAACCCCCATCAGCATTAGTCGCTAATAGCATCTGCGTAGTCCCAGTCCTAGGTACAGAGGTGGAGAATTCCCCGAAGTTTATATAATCTCCGGTAGCGGTAGTGCAATCAAAACCAGTTATCGTTACACCGTTGCAAAAAAGTAGAAATGGCGGGACTTCAGCACTGATGGTCACTTGCTCTGTCATGGCAAACGCAAGTCCACCATAGTCGACATGAGGGCCCGTGGCATTATTGCTGCCGAACGTTTCTACCCTGACGAAATATGTGCCACTAGACGCCGGGTTTACGATATCGGAGAAATCATATGTTGACATACCAATCGACGCGATCGCCGGTGTGCGGCCGATGACGATCGTGTTTGCATTCGTACCTGCGCCAATCGTAAACCCGGCATTGTTCTGCTGGTCCACGAGAACTGCGCCGGATGCATCGAAGCCCCCTCGTCCAGATTGGCGATGCCTTCCACGAAGAC
>CAZTXZ010000049.1:0-5618 GCA_964617895.1 uncultured Candidatus Saccharibacteria bacterium | reverse complement strand
ATTCCGGGTGATGGTCGTGGTCGTGATGCTGGCCTGGGCAACCTTTGGCTCTTCCTTGAGGTGTTCAAAGCCGGTGAAGCTACTGCTGTTGTAGCCTCGGCTTTTCTCGTAGGCGTTGAGCTTGGTTTGTGAGGTGTAGACATTGTGCGGTGCGTAGCGGTTAGTGACGCGCTTGAAGTAAGAGGCGCCGACGAACTGATCCAAGTCCTTGACGTGCCAGGCCTTGATGCTCTTGAGCGCATCAGGACTGCCGCCAACGTGTGCCAGGGCGCAGTCGAATGCTTGGCACCACTGTACGTAGTATGGCCTGGCAGAGCGCACGGGTCCGATGTACTCAGAGCGAGTGTCCTGGAAAAGCGCCATGAAGCGGGTGATGCCGGCCTCGGCGATGGCTTCATAGACTATACCGGCCTGATTAAGTCCCGATTGCGGCCGGGCGAAGACGCTGTTCTCGACCATCACCCCAGTAACTTGGAGCTTGTTGATGGCCGGATCGACTTGCAAACCGGTCAGGAGGCTGGGAACGGTCTTGGGGGTGGGTTTGTGGTAAACCGGATAAGCTGGCACGACCGGTGGCGGAGCTGGGCGGCTGAGTAAGTAATACGAAGCGCCGGCCGCGGCGAGGACGATGACCGCCAGCGCGGAGTAGAATAGCTGGTGCTTCTTGTCTAGATTACGAAACCAGGCGCCTAGGCGGTGGTGGGGTTTGACCTTGGTAGTCTCGGCGGGCATGCTCTCCATGCCGGTATCCGGTGGCGGGCCAAACTCTTGCTCTAGTTTACGTTCGTCGATTCGAGGCGTTTCGCCGAGGGCGTTCTGATATTGCTGGGCGGGCGTAGGCTGCTCACCACCCCCACTGTTAGACCGGTTGCTATCCGGCGAGCTTATGTCATTTTGCATAAGCTGTATTGTATCAAGAATGCCAGGCTAGGCCAACGCGGCGATGGTGGACTCGATGCGCGTCAGGCTACGCTGAAGACCCAGGACATGTAGCGTGTCGGCTAGGGCCGGGCTGAACGGCGCCTGCGTACTGGCAATACGTATCAGGCTGAAAAGAACACCTGGCTTCTGTCCGGTTGTTTCGAGTAGTTGGTTGAGGCGGTCGGTCAGGTCATCTGTCGAAAAATCGGACTCCTCGAGTGTATTTTTGGCTTGTCCCAGCAACTCGCCAAGTTCAGCGTGGCTAAGTTTCTTGAGTTGTTTGTTGGTATCAATTAGTGTCATATCAACCGGCAAATCCTCGAAGAAGAAGCGGGTTTGGTCGGGTAATTCGGCCAGATATTTGAGTCGTTCCTGGGCCAGACCAAGCACTTGGCGCTTGTAATCGTCGCTGGCGTCCTTGGCGCTCTCTGGCCAAAATTCTCTGGTGCGTTCGTACAAATCGTCCAGCGTCAGGCTGCGGATCCAGGCACCGTTCATCCACTCCAGGCGCTTTTCGTCGAAGCGGGCACCTGCCCTGCCGACACGCTCCAGACTGAATTTGGCAATCAGCTCCTCGCGGCTGAAAATTTCCTGGGTAGTGCCGTCATTCCAGCCCAGTGTGGCAATGAAGTTGATCATCGCCTCCTCTAGGTAGCCGTCGCGCAAATAGTCCAACACGTCCTTGGCACCATCACGTTTGCTGAGCTTTTTATTGCCCTGCTCGTTCATGATGTGCGGCATGGTGGCGAGGATTGGCCGCTCGAAGGCAAGCGCTTCGTATAGGTTGAGATAATTTGGTACGCTGGCGATGAACTCCTGGCCGCGGATGACATGCGTGACGGCCATTTCGTGATCGTCGATGATGTGAGCAAAGTTGTAGGTTGGAAAGCCGTCAGATTTCACCAGGATGAAATCATCGATAGCCTCGGCCCCGGCGTGCAGGTCGCCCATGACAGCATCATGCCACTCGTAGTCCTGGGGATTGGCTTTGAAGCGTAGCGGACGGGTTCCATCCCAAGCAGGTGGGTTTTCTGGCCGGTGGTTGCGGTACAGGAACGGTCGTTTGTCCTTTTGGGCCTGTTCTCGGAAGGCTTGGACCTCTTCGGGCGTGTAAGGGTCGGCGTAGGCGCGGCCGCTATCGATCAGCGCTTGGGCCCAAACTTTGTAGGTATCGAGTCGTTCGGTCTGTCGGTATGGCCCATACTCGCCGGGCATATCCGGACCTTCGTCGTAGTCAAGGCCGAGCGCACGCAGACTTTTAATAATGTGGGCCTCGGCGCCAGCTACTTCCCTGGCCCGGTCGGTGTCCTCGATGCGCAAGATGAATTGGCCGCCGTTTTGGCGAGCTACCAACCACGCGAACAGTGCGGTGCGGATACCACCGACATGCAAAAAGCCCGTCGGGCTCGGCGCAAAACGAGTTCTAACCTGAGTCATGCGTAATAGTATCGCACAAACAGGGGTGAAATGCTACATGCTGAGGGCCAGATCGACCAATTGGTTGGTCGTCAGGCTGCCCTTGGTGTTCACTTGATACCAAATTCCGTTGTCGACCCAGGTAGCGTTGTTGTCGCCGTAGGTGTATAGAGTGCGACCGGCGGCATCAATGGTCTGATAGGTACGGCCTTTGCTGGCTACGAAATCATCCCTTAGGGCGTTGCTGTCCCAGGTGGACTGCTTTTGGATGACGGCGAAGTTTTGGCCGGTCTTATGGTTGACGAAGCTGGTAGCGACGACGCCGGGGCTGTAGCTGATGTTGCCGACCGAGAAGCCGCCAGGCTTGGCCCCGGGCAGGTGTGCGGCGATACCTGATTTGCTGGCCGCATAACGCATGGTCAGGGCAGAACGTTGCTGCCAGCCAAAAAAGCCGACCAGTAAGGCGACGGCCAGTGCCGTGGCGCTGATGCTGAGTGATCGGCTGACGCCGCGGCTGGAACGGCGGCGGGCTTGGCGTTTGCTGAGTGGTCGTTCGACGTGGGTGTTGGCACGGGCCAAAGCTTGTTCGAATATATCATTAGAGTGAGCTACGGGGGCGCTGGGTTGACGAAGTGTGTGAGCGGCAGCGTCGGCGTGGACGGGGCGAACGACTGGCCGGCTGACGCTGGGTGCCGCAGTGGTAGCGGCCGCGCGGGGCGCAAGCGAGTTACGGTTTATGGCATATCGCTGCACGTTGGTGTTGCGCGGCGTTTGGCTGGCGTGCCGGACCCGTCTAGGATCAACGTGATATGACGAGATTTTCGGAACGACCGTGATAGATGGTTGCTTGACCAGCGCATCGGTGCGGTGTTGGACCTTGGTGTGGCGCTTGAGTGAGGGTGCGGGCTTTTGGACGGCGTGGCGCATCAGGGTCTTGCTGTTGGCGGGCTGGCGACGCTTCAGTTGCTGGCCGGGCGTGCGCTTGATATCAGAAAGCTGCAAATTGGCCTTACGAATAGCGTGCGTGGTGGTGTTAACGGCCTGGGTGGACGGGTGATGTGGAGCTGGGGCTGCCGGCTTGGTCATGAACCCATCGACGGATTGGTGGCGGGATTGGCGAATCTGATGCGCGCCAGTGGTAGTGACCGAACTACCCAAATAAGCACCAGTGCTGGCATCGTAACGTTTGCCGTTTAGTTCGAGTATGTTTGATTTTACAGCCACTAGATCTTGCACCCTCAATTTGCTTAAGCAATTACGTATATCTTAAACCGATACACCCGGTGGCTGCAAGTGTTTCCTGACATAAAGTATGTATAGGTATTTGGGTTCTGGTTGGACTCGAAGTGGTCGGAAGTACTAAAATAACAATGCATGGATTTCCTCGACCCAGATTTGCAGCGTCGTCATATAATACGACTTTACGTCGGCTATGTGCTGATTGCCGTCGCCGTGTTGTTGGCCGCCCTGCTGTTGGTGATGATAGCGCTCGGTTTTAGGATAAATACCGCTGGTGACGTCGTGCAGCATGGGCTGACCTTCGTCTCAAGTTCGCCGACCGGCGCTGATGTTTATGTCGATGGTATAAGACGCGACAGCCAGACGAATACGCGGCTCGATCTCAACGAAGGCAGTTACGAATTGCAGCTAAAACGCGACGGCTATCGTACCTGGCAACGCCACATCGCCGTTCGCGGCGGTACGCTCGTCCGTTATGATTACCCCGTTTTGTTCCCGGAAGCCCTATCGACGGCCGTCCTGAAACAGTATGATTTGCCGAAGCCTGGTTTGTCCTCGATATCGCCCGATAAACGCTGGATGCTGATCCAGGCCCAGGCTGATACGGCCACGTTCGATTTGTATGATATGCGACCCAAACAACCGGTGGCGACGACGCTCACTCTACCCGCCAACTTATTCGCGGCCGGTGGCAAACAAAGTTGGCAAGCCGTTGACTGGGCTGGCGATAATCAGCATCTGCTGATTAAGCACGGTTACGGCACTACAGGAGGTAGCGAGTTTATTCTATTGGACCGAAAAACGCCGGCCAAGTCGGTCAACCTGAGCCAATTGTTGGGCCAAACACCGACGGAGATTCGTTTCATCGATGGCAAGTTCGACAAGTATTACCTCTATACCACCAAGCAAGGTTTGCTCCAGACAGCCTCGCTCGAGGCGCCGAAACCCCAGGCTTTCCTGACTGGTTTGCTTTCGTTCGATGCCTACCGGGCTAATACAGTGCTGTACACCACCACCGGCACGAATCCCGATGGTAGCCGGGTCGTGATGCTCCAGCTGCGCCAGGGCAACACCACTTACGCCCTGCGGCAGTTCCCGGCCGGCGCCAAGACTTACTCGCTGGCACTCGGCGTTTACGAGGGCGATATGTATGTGGCGGCGGCTGCTGGCAACCAGAAAGTCGTGTATTTATACCGCAATCCGATCGTGCAGCTGAAGGCCAATCCGTCCGAACCATTGATAGTGATGAATATTCTAAAGATAGCCGCGCCGGACTTCTTATCGTATTCGTCGGGCGGACAACTGTTGGTTGCCCAAAAAGGCCAACAATTCGTCTCGTACGACTTGCGCTACAAGCGGTCGTTTGACTACAAACAAGTTCCGCCGATGGATCGCGGACAGGCACATGCCACCTGGATGGACGGCGCGCATCTGCAGTACGTCAGCAACGGCCAGCTTTACGTGTTCGACTACGATGGACTGAATGATCATTTGCTAATGCCGGCCTGGCAGGCCGAGGCAGTCCTATATGGCCCGAGTAACCGAGTGGTTTATGCGCTGATACCAAAGGTGGAAGCGGGCAAATCTGTCGTGCAGCTGACGAGTACGCCGCTTAGGACGCCGGCTGATCAGTAACAAGTAGCACTTTTCCGGCGTGGCTGTACGCCCCTGGTTGCCGGCCTGTCCCGGCAGACACCTTCTTTTGGTTCGTTCAAACACACCCCTACTTTTGGCTTGACCCAAAAGTAGGCAAAAGCTCAAGGCCGACTCTTTGGCCCTTGGGCCAGTGTTGTCAAGCCTGACAACCAGCGCAACAACTCAGTCGCGTTGGCTCCTTCAAACAGGGTTGCGCTGCCGCAGGAAGTTGTCAGTTTGAGCAACACTGCCGCCATGAACGTCGAGATGGCCAAGAAACCCCGAGCTTTGTTTCAGTGGACAGTGTGTGCCGGTTTGGCATGGACTTGGGTTGTCAGGCGTGCGCAGACAGCCTGGCTAGCTGTTGTCAGGTATCACAACGAATCCATGGGCGAGGACTGTTTGAG
>CAZTXZ010000048.1:0-5649 GCA_964617895.1 uncultured Candidatus Saccharibacteria bacterium | reverse complement strand
GCCACCATCCCAGCCAATTTCGGTTTCCGGATACTCTCGCCGAATCTGCCTAACCTTTTCCAGTAACTGCAAATCCGCTTGTCCGCCATGATGGCCCAAATTGCCGCTGAAAACCAAGATATGATCGAAACTGTGCATGATTTGCCTGATATGACTGGCGGGCGTGTCGTGTAGTATCGCCAGGCCGGTCTTGATATTCTCGGCATGCAGGGCTGCCGCAAAATGCATATGATGTACGTCGGCCTCGTTATGAATGACGACCATGTGGGGGCGAAGTTTTATCAATTTTTCCAGGCTGTCCATTGGTCGTTGATACATCAGGTGAATATCACAAAGCTTGTGCGGTGGTAGCCAGATCTCGCCCAGGCCTGGTGATTTGGTCGGCGCGAATTCGCCGTCCATCAGGTCAATATGCAGACGGCGGGCAAACGGCGTGATACGCCCCAACTGTTGCCGATACTCATCGGTGTCGTAAGCGGTCACGGTCGGGCATATGTCTGCCATGGTATCTAGCCCAATTGGTCGAGTTGTTTTATGCGACGGATGTAGCGAGGCGCGCCGGCGAAGGGCGTGGCCAGCCAGGCCAGGACGATCGGTTTGGCATCCTCGAAATCGGTATAGCGAGACGCCAGGCAAAGCACATTGCTATCGTCGTCATTGCGCGAAGCCCGAGCTTCTTCGAGGTTCCAGCACAAACTGGCCCGGATGCCCTTGAAGCGATTGGCGGCCATGCACATGCCCTGACCGCTGCCGCAAATCATTATTGCCCGGCTGTCGGGCGAACCGTCAGCCAACAGCGCCGTAACTGCCTCGCCGGCAAACTGCGGAAAATCATCGTCGGGATTGGGGGCGGTATTGCCCACATCGACTACGTCGTAGCCACTCCGGGCCAAGAAATCGTTCAGTTTACGCTTGTATTCAAAGCCATTATGATCCGCTGCCAGGTAAATTTTCATCGCACTCCTCTTCTGTAAGTCAAGTGTAGCATAACCGATTTGGCATGTTTACCATGATTGGTCGAGACCGGTCAATTTATCCACCGTGGCGCGCTGCTTGGCGGCGTCGCAAACGCTGCCGCTACCTAATGTCGGCAAACCACCAACGGTATTCGATTGATCGTAGCAACCAAAACCGTACTCGATCCTGATGCCCGGCCGCCGCGGCAAATCCTGGCTCAATCGCGCCAAGCAATCATCGCGGTATTTGGCGCAGGACGGTGCGATATCCGTGTACACCCCCACAGCGTGCGAATCATCGATGGTCAGTGTGATGTCCACGGCTAGTCCGACAGTCGTATCCCGACCCAAGCTTTGCTGGTCGAACAGAAAATTACCGAGTGAATATGCTATGAGGCGACCTTTGTACGATTCGCTATTTTGGATGACGTGCGGGTGGGCGGCTATGACGGCGTCGGCACCGTTATCGATCATCCGGTGGTAAGCCGATATTTTTTCTGGTTCAGCCGTCGTGCGATACTCGACGCCCATGTGAGGCATGGCAATCACCGGCATGACACGAGCATACTTCTGCATGACCTGCAGCTGGGCTTCGGTCGGCGCGACATTTACGACCTGCATATAGCCGCACAGCGCGACCGGAATCTTGGCAGCTTTGCCATCCGCCGACCTGGCCGGCATGGCGATGACTTCACAGATATCATCAAGCTGGTTCATATCGTAATTGCCGAAATATTGGATGCCCGATTTTTGCAAATTGGCCCGAGTTTGATCGATGCCCCACTGACCACCATTGTTCATGGTGTGATTGTTGGCCAGGCCGCCGGCCGTGAACCATTTGGCGAATTCCGGCAAATATTCCGGTCGACAATTGAATCTCAGGTGAGCGACCTGTTGATCGTAAGGCACGTCGCGCGAAGTAATCGGGCATTCGAAATTACCAATCCAGGCATCATATTTTGCGCGGTCGGACTGGGTAAGCTTGCTCGTAAAATAGCTGGTGCCGAGCGAACTTCGTTCAGCCTTACGCTGCATGTAGCGACCCCAAAAGACATCGCCCACGAATTGTATGCGAGAACTTACACTATCAGTCGTCGAGACCGATTTTGACGTGATATCCACCGCCTTTTTGGATACAGGAGATTTGTCATGGCTCACCTGGCGAGTCAGCATCAATGCTACGACCAAGCCAATGATTACCAGCCCAAACGCGGCCCCAAACAGCACGAAACGGCGGTGCCCAGTTATCGCTCGCCGCCGTGAGGTGTATCGCATGCCTGGCTCGCCTAGGCCGATTCGCCGCTCTGCTTGTGCAGGGCGCGACCGACATCAGCCACAACTTCGACCAATCGGTTGCTGTAGCCCCACTCGTTGTCGTACCAAACCATGACTTTGACCAGATTGCCGGCGACGACTTTGGTCAATGCCAAGTCGACGGTGCCGGAGTTGCTATTGCCAATGTAATCGCTACTAACGAGCGGCTCGTCGCTGACGCCCAAGATGCCCTGATAAAACGGCTCCTCCGAAGCTTTCTTGAAAGCATCGTTGAGTTCCTCGACACTGACACTGCGCTTCAGTAAAGCCGTGACATCGCTAAGACTGACCACTGGGGTTGGTACACGGATGCTTAGACCGTCGAATTTGTCTGTCAGCTGAGGTAGGGTCTTGGTGACGGCAATTGCCGCGCCAGTGGTCGTCGGCACGATATTTTCGGCCGCGTTGCGACCTTCGCGCAGGTCTTTCTTGGGTGCGTCTTGCAGTGCCTGGCTGGCGGTGTAGCTGTGAACCGTCGTCAGTAGGGATTTCTCGACGCCGAATTCGCTATCCAGGATGGCCATGACGGCACCGAGTGAATTGGTGGTGCAGCTGGCATTACTGATGACTTTGGTAGCGCCACCAAGTTTGTCATCGTTTGCTCCCAACACGATGGTATCGACGCCTTCGCTCTTGGTCGGACCCGATATGACGACTCGCTGGGCGCCAGCCGTGATGTGCTTGGATGCGCCCTCTTCGTCGGTGAAAAAGCCTGTCGATTCGATGACCACGTCGATGTCGTGGTCCTTCCATGGCAGGGCGGCCGGGTCTTTCTCGGCCAGGACGACTATCTTTTTACCATCGACTATCAGGTGCGTGTCGTCGTGTGTGACGTCTTTGTCGTAGGTGCCGTAGTTGCTGTCGTGCTTTAACAAGTACGCCAGAGTCTTGGTATCCGTCAGGTCGTTGATGGCGATGATTTCGCAGTCGCTCCGTGCGAATGCTATCTTGAACGCGTTACGGCCAATCCGCCCAAAGCCGTTAATTGCCACCCGTGTAGTCATTGAGTCCCCTTGTCGTTATGTGTTCGCTTATAACCCTAATTGTAAAAGCATAAGCGGTCCGATGCAACTGCGCAGACTAATCCAGCAAGTCGTTGTCGCGGGCGTAGCGAAGACCGACCGCCCAAACACGATGCTGGAAGGTCTCTAGCGCATCGTCGATTGGCAGCCATCGGAATTCGTCGTGCTCATGACTTAGGCTAATTTGCTGGCCCTCATCGGCATGACAGACGTAAAGCAGGCGTATGATACTCTCGCCTTCTTTCGGCTCGGTGTTAGCATAGACCATTCGCAGCCGATTGGGACTGATTGTCAAGCCGGCCTCTTCACGAATCTCGCGCGAAACCGCAGCCGAAAAATCTTCACCCTCGTCAGGGCCACCACCAGGGTAGTCCCAGTCACCAGGTCGATTTTTGTCCGTTGCGCTCCGACGTAGCAGCAAGACATGGCCCTCAGCGTTCAGGGTTATCGCCTTGACGACGACCTTGGTGGTCATTACTGATTGTTCCAGCGCTCGATTGACTCTTCGATGACTTTCTTGGCTTCTTCGACGTCGCCCCAGCCGAGCACTTTGGTGCTGCCTGGCTTCTTGAGATCTTTGTAGTGCGTGAAGTGATGCTCGATCTTTTGCTTCCAACGCTCCCCCAGGTCATCCAGGGAATGGATCGAATCGCCGGTGTTGCGGTCATCGGCCGGTACCACGACGACTTTGTAGTCCATCTCGCCGTCGTCTTCGAAGTTGAGCACACCAACCACCTTGGCCTCCAGCCAGACACCGGTAGCGATCGGCTCGTCACAAACGACCAGCGTGTCTAGCTCGTCCCCGTCCTCGTCCAAGGTTTGTGGGATAAAGCCATAGTTGACCGGCTTGGCAAATATAGCCGGCTCCACCCGGTCAAGCATGAAAGCAGCACGCTTGCGATCCCATTCGACTTTCAGCATCGAACCCTCAGGAATCTCGACTACCGTGTTGACGGCACCATTCTGCCAATCACCAACCTCAAGCACTACGTTAAAATCTGCCATCACCCGCTCCTTGTCCGTTAATCATGTCGTTAATTTCTGCCGAATATTGTACACTAACGATAAAGATTATGGGAAACGACCGAAGACTCTTAGTCATTGCGCATCGCGGAGCTCATGTGGATGCGCCAGAAAATACACTGGCCAGTTTTCAGGCCGCCATCGACCAGAAAGTCGACGGCATCGAGACCGATATCAGAGCCACTAAGGACGGCGCCATAGTATTGCATCATGATGCCGAGATTAAATCGCATAGCAAAAAATATCTGATAAGTCAGCTAACTTATAAAGAAGTCTTGCGCCTCAAGCCCGACATCGCTACCCTGGAGCAATTCATCAAGCTTGTCAAGCATCAGACACGAATGATGCTGGAAGTGAAAGAGGCCGCGGCCGTGCCGGAAACGATCAGAATCGTCAAAAAATGCCTAAAAAACGGTTACCGTCCTGACGAATTCATCTTTGCCTCATTCAAATTCGATGTGCTGAAGGAATTGCAGCTGGCATTTCCCGACATCGAACTCGTCGTCTTAGAAAAATGGTCCGGCATGCGTGCCATCAAGCGTGCCAAGGCCCTAAACACACCATACCTCAGTATGGATCAGCGCTTTTTGTGGTGGGGTTTGGTGCGCGGCGTGTCACGGCGTTACCGTCTATTTGCATATCCAGTTCGGCACCCTTTCGAGCGCCGCCACGCCCGCCCAGCTCGCTGGCAGGTGCACGGGCTATACGGCGTCATCAGCGATAAACCCACCTACTTCAAAGAGCGGTAATCGGCTATAATGTACTAGATATGAGGGCCACTTTTCACCACAGCGACATCGAGAGCCACAACGTCAAGACGTTTTGGTTCGAGCCAGCAGAACCACTCCGCTACACCGCCGGACAATACACAGAAATCACCCTGCCGCACGATAATGCCGACAACCGCGGCATCAAGCGCTGGAGCACGCTGTCGTCGTCTCCAACCGAAAAGCTGCTGTCAATCAGCAGCGAATACGCCGGCGATGAGCATACCAGCAGTTTCAAGCGCGCACTGTTCAGCATGGAGCCAGGCGCCGAAGTCGACCTAGCTCAAGCCATGGGTGATTTCGTTCTGCCCAAGGACCCCGCCACGCATCTAATATTCGTCGGACTTGGCATCGGCGTAACACCTTTCCGCAGCATTTTCAAATGGCTGGCCGACAACGACGAGCAGCGGGATATCACCTTCATTCACTCCGTCGCAACCGAAGATGACATTATTTTTCAGGATGTCTTCGAGGAGGCACGACAGCATGCGACCATCGTCGTCGAAGACCCCTCGGATACCTGGGGTGGCGAACGCGGTGAGCTATCGGCCCAGATGGTACTCGGTA
>CAZTXZ010000047.1:0-5666 GCA_964617895.1 uncultured Candidatus Saccharibacteria bacterium | reverse complement strand
GCGAATTCTTGCAGCGTGCCGTTCACTCGGTAGGCCTGATCATACTGTTCATCGGTCATTGGGCCACGTTCATCGAGTGTCACGGCTGGCGCAGCTGCGTCGGATTTGGCCGGAGCCGCAGTAATAGCTTTCGGCTCGACCGATGCGAGCACAGGCGTGACCTCTGGTTCGGGCTCTGGCTCCGACCCTGTACCTACCTCGGCCGCGACCGGCTCAGCTTCCGGCTCGGGCTGTCGTCCCTTAGCTTTGTTGGCAGCTTGCTTGATGCGCTGCACCTTACGATTCGCCTCTCGGCTACGGATTTCGTCATCCAGGCGAAGCCGAGCTTCCAACTCTTCTGTCAAACTAGCTCGTCGCTCTTCGTCGCTAAGTCCTTCGTCCGACTCGTAACGCAAATACTTGGCAGCCAGTGTTTTGTACTTTCTGTCATTTGGCACCGCTCCATAACTCTTGATAGCTTCACGCTCGCGGCGGCTCAGCCTCCAGTACTTGGCACCTTCGCTGGCAACTTGTCGCAACTCTTCCTCGACGGAGGTGTCCACGGTATCGCCCCGCTGCTTGGCAGAATCGATAGAAGCCAACTGTTCTTCGGCGTGCATGGCCCTGCCCTGGGCCTCCCTGATCGACCGTGGAGCACGGCCGGTCAAATCCTGTAGCGGCTCGACGAAACGCTCAGTCACATCACCCCGCCCCAGAGCAGGTTTTACCTCATCGTCAGCTACGATAGGCCCATGTGCATCCTGTGACTCCGACTCCAGCCCCAACTCAGGCAAAAGCACCGGGTTGACCGGTTCTTCACCTTCGGGTTGTGGCGGACGAGCTTCAGAAGTCATGCTGTGCCTCTCTCATTAGCTGCTGACTGTTTTTTGTGTTTTGGTTTAGGGTGTTTATGGTATCAGTTTATATGCGTTTTGTCAAGAGGTCGGACTCCTTATGATATGCTACGTACAGATGAAAATATTGGGAATCGAGACGAGTTGCGATGAAACCGCCGCCTCGGTGGTAGAAGACGGCCACCGATTGCTATCGAACGCCGTGGCCAGCAGTATGGATTTGCACGTGAAATACGGCGGTGTGGTGCCCGAGATCGCCGCCCGCAGCCACGTCGAGGCAATCTTACCCGCCATCGAGCAAGCGCTGACAGATGCCAAATGCACCTGGAACGACATCGACGGTATCGCCGTGACATATGGCGCCGGCCTAGGTGGCAGCTTGCTCGTAGGCGTCATGACCGCCCGCACCCTGGCTATAACGCACGACAAGCCGCTGTACGGTGCCAACCATGTCATGGGGCATGTCTTCGCCAACTTCTTGACCGAGACTAGTCTTGAGGGCTACAAAATGCGCCAGCAGCAGCCCGCCTTCCCCATGCTGGCCATCATCGTCAGCGGCGGGCACAGCCAACTGGCCCTGTTTAGAAACTACTTCGACTATACCCTGCTTGGCCAGACCCGGGACGATGCCATCGGCGAAGCCTTTGACAAAGTCGCTAAGATCCTCGGTCTCCCCTACCCCGGCGGCCCAAGCGTCGAGCGCAAAGCTGGCGAGGGTGATGCCCGAGCCTACAAGCTGCCGATCGCCCATGTCGACGGCAAATACGACTTTTCGTTCTCTGGACCCAAGACGGCCGTCTTACGGCTTGCGCAGGCTGAAACTGGTCATGATCACACCTTTCCGTCATTCAAGCTTGCAGACGCCCTCAGCGAGGCTCAGAAGGCCGACATTGCCGCCAGCTTCCAATACACGGCTGTGAAGACCATCGTTGATAAGGCCGTCCTGGCCTATGATGAATTCCAGCCAAATAGCGTAGTCCTAGCTGGCGGGGTCGCGGCCAGCCCGGAGCTGCGCCGTCAACTGAGCGAAGCCCTGCCCGATGCGAATATCGAATATCCCGACCTCAAACTCTGTACCGACAATGGCGCCATGATAGCGACGCTGGGCTGTTACATGGCGAGCGAGGACCAGCCGCAAGCCAACCCCTACTCCCTGACCATCGCGCCAAATCTCAGCATGTAGCCTACCGGGCCTCTGCCAGGGGTGGTATACTGGCCCTATGCTACGTGTCGTGACATTTATCGATCCGTACTAATGGGCAATCATCCCATAACATAAACATATTGCGAACATTGAACAAACTCATCGGAAGAAAACGAAGGATATTGCATGAAGTTACCAAAGGTTTACGAACCAGGACAGTACGAGTCGGACATCTACGAGCTGTGGCAGCAGAGCGGGGCATTCTCCCCGAGTGCCCACGGCGATCCGTACAGCATCGTCATGCCACCCCCGAACGCCAATGCCAACCTGCACATTGGCTACGAGCTGACAGCCGCCATCGAGGACACCTTGGCACGTTATCACCGCCTGCGCGGACGTTCGGTATTATTCCTGCCAGGGGCCGACCATGCCGGTTTCGAGACGCAGTCCGTTTACGAAAAGCACCTGGCTAAAGAGGGGAAGAGTCGCTTTGACTTTTCACGTGAAGAGTTGTATCGCGACATCTGGGATTTCGTGGCACAGAACAGGGGTAATTTCGTTTCTCAGATGCGCCGCATGGGCATCAGCTGCGACTGGAGTCGCTTTACTTTCACACTGGACGACAAGATCGTCGCCCGCGCCTACGCCACCTTCAAGAAAATGTGGGACGAAGGTCTCATTTACAGGGGTGAGCGCTTGGTCAACTTTTGTACTTTCCACGGCACGGCTTTCGCCGATATAGAGGTGGTCTTCAAGGAACAGAAGGGTCATTTGTGGTACATCCGCTACCCGCTCGTCGACGGCAGCGGGGAAGTGGTCGTCGCCACCACTCGACCAGAAACAATGTTTGGTGATGTCGCTGTCGCTGTCCATCCGGACGATGAGCGTTACAATGACCTGATCGGCAAATCGGTCCGCCTACCGTTGACCCACCGCGAAATCCCGATCCTGGCCGATGAATTCGTCGACCAGAAGTTTGGTACAGGGGCCGTCAAGGTCACGCCAGCACACGATCCGAACGACTTCGAGGTCGGCGCACGACACGACCTACCAAACCTGACCGTCATCGATCACGAAGGCAAGCTGACAGAAGTGCCTGACGCTTATCGTGGATTGACTGTCGCCGATGGCCGCAAGAAAGTCGTCGAGGATCTAAAAGAGCAGGGCTTCTTGACCGAAACAAAAGATCACGTCAACAGCGTCGGTCACTGCTACAAGTGTGACACCGTCATCCAACCACTGTTGCGTGAGCAGTGGTTCGTCAATATGCAACCCTTGGCCGAGCCAGCCATCAAGGCGCTGAAGGACAGGAAAATTGCCTTTTACCCCGATGCCAAGCGCGAGCAATCCATCCGTTATCTCGAAGGCCTGCGGGACTGGAACATCAGCCGCCAGATTGCCTGGGGCATCCCAATCCCGGCCTTTCAGAACGTCGACGACCCTGACGATTGGATCTACGACGAACGAGTCGACCAAGAATTCATAGAGGTAGAAGGCAAGACTTACCACCGCGACCCCGACGTCTTCGATACCTGGTTCAGCAGCAGCTCATGGCCCTATGCCACGCTTGGCTACCCAGATAGTGAAGACTTCAAACGCTTCTATCCGCTCTCGGTCATGGAAACCGGCGGCGAAATCTTGTACCCCTGGGTTTGCCGCATGATCATGCTGGGGCTGTACGTCACCGGTGACATACCATTCCGCGATGTCTACATCCACGGCTATGTCATGGCCGAGGACGGCTCCAAGATGAGCAAAAGCATCGGCAACGTGGTCGACCCGCTGCCGGTAATCGAGCAATATGGTTCCGACGCCTTGCGAATGGGCATCTTGGCCGGTCGTGTCCCGGCCGTAAACCGTGGCTACGATAACCGCAAGGTCGAGGATGCCCGCAATTTCTGCAACAAGTTGTGGAACATCGCCCGTTATGTCGAAGATATAATCGGTGATGATACCAACCGTGAGGCGGCTCATCCGGTCTCAGCGGCCGATCATTGGGTGTTGCATAAGCTACAACAAACTCTCGATGGGCTTGAGGCAGATCTCGAAAATTATCGACTGGCTGAGGCATACGATCGCCTGTACCACTTCGTCTGGGACGATGTGGCCGATTGGTACATCGAAGCCAGCAAGACCGAACCCAACAAGCCACTGCTGGCCCATCTGTTGGAATCAATCCTGATCGCTCTGCATCCGTTTGCCCCGTTCGTCACCGAGACGATCTGGCAAACACTTTCCTGGGAAGGTGACAGTGTCTTGGCGACTCGCCCGTGGCCCAAGGTTGCCAAGTCGCAATCCGCCAAAGCGGCCGAGTTCGAAGAAATCGTTACCATCGTTACCGAAGCACGAGCCATCCAGAAGGCGCTCGGCGTTTCTCGCTCCACCCTGTACTTCACCGGTGTCGACTTTTTGCGCGATAACTCTGCGCTGATAACGCGCCTGGCCAAACTGCAGGGTGTCACCGAAGTTAGGGATGGGCAGGGGCTGCACCTGACCACTACCAAATATGACTGCTGGTTGGATATCGATAGCGGCACTGCGCAGCACTACGCTGACGATTTAGCAAAGCAAAAAACCGAGCTCGAAGCCCGGCTATCTCAGCTAAAGGCCCGCCTCGATAACAAGGCCTACGTTAAGCAGGCGCCCAAACACGTCGTCACCCAGACCAAAGACCAGATGGCCGAGGCCGAACAGCAATTGGAAAAATTAACGGCCGAGTACGAACGATTTAATCGGGCTTAGCCGTCAGTCGGCCAGCTCTAGCGTGGCGCGAGCCCGCTCGGCCGACTCTTCGGCCCGATAGCCATCAAAAAGCGAGACATGCCACCCCAGTTTTTCGGCGGCGACCAGGCTAGAGTGGTTGTCATCGATAAGCAATATCTCGTCGGCGGGTACACCGGCCCGCTCAACCGCCAATTCGTACGATTTGGCGCTGGGCTTTTGTATGCCGACCTCTGATGAATCGACTATGGCAGCGTAGTTCAAGTCCGGCAGGGTGCCTTGCTGACGCAAACCGCTGATTAGTCCTGGCAGCGTATTGCTGAATATACCGACCCGGTAATGCTCGGCTGCCCACTTGAGCAGATCTTGGACAGGAGTAATCGGCTCGGCGCTTTCCAGATAGGCCTCGCGCCAGTCAACTTTCATGCCGACGCGCTTGCTCAGTACTTCATTGAAGTCTTCGGTCGTCATGCTGCCCCGACTTAACAAATCGTTGTAGTGCCAGAATGTCGACTCGATGACGTCCGGTAGGGCACCGCTGCGCCTGGCAATCAGCATGAAGGCCTGCTGAGCCGCCCGGACGAGCGTGTCGTTCAAATCAAAATAAACGAATGTGATGCCGCCCTTGGAGCGGCCGCGGGGTGAACCCGCGCCAGGCATACCTAGTAGCTCATCCATCGACACGCCGATGGCCAAGGCAATGCTCTGGACGGTGAATATCGAAGGAGACTTGATGGCGCCTCGCTCGATCTTGGCGAGCGTCGAATAGCTCAGATTGGCGGCGTGACAGAGAGCCTGCTGGGTGAAGCCCTGGCGCTTACGCATATCCTGCAACCTCTTACCGAGCGACTTTTCGTCAAGCTGGCTCATGCGCAACTATCCTTAGACCACGACTGGGCCCCACCTACATACATAGCCTTATAATACCAATTATGGCTATAAAACAAAACTATCTAGCCCTAAGCGGC
>CAZTXZ010000046.1:0-5752 GCA_964617895.1 uncultured Candidatus Saccharibacteria bacterium | reverse complement strand
CCGTCGACGCCCTGATCGACAACAACAGCGCTCGCAGTGGCCGCGCCGTCGCCGCAACCGGCCAGCGCCGCCGCCTTAAGAGCTTGTCTGATCTTCTGAAGGGTAAGCAGGGTCGTTTCCGTCAGAACTTGCTCGGTAAACGTGTTGACTACTCTGGTCGATCCGTCATCGTGGCCGGTCCTGAGCTGAAGATTGACGAATGTGGTCTGCCAAAAATGATGGCCCTCGAGCTGTTCAAGCCGTTCGTCATCGGTGAGTTGATCGAGAACGAGCACGCTCACAACATCCGTAGCGCCACCCGCCTGATTGAACTTGGTGAGACCGTCGTCTGGGACGCCCTGGACGAGGTCATCAAGGGCAAATATGTCCTCCTCAACCGCGCTCCATCACTGCACCGCCTCAGCATCCAGGCCTTCCAGCCCAAGCTGATCGAAGGACGCGCCATCCAGCTTCACCCACTGGTTTGTAAGGGCTTCAACGCCGACTTCGATGGTGACCAGATGGCCGTTCACTTGCCGTTGAGCAAGAAGGCACAGGCCGAAGCGCGTGACATCATGGCCGCCAACAAGAACTTGTTGAAGCCAGCTGACGGTTCTCCTATTTTGCACATCGAGCAGGATATCGTGCTTGGTTGTTACTACCTGACATATGATCGTCCCGGCCTGAGCGATCAGGAGCCACGAGCCTTCGCCGGACTCAACGAAGCGCTGATGGCACTCGATGCCGGTCAAGTCAAGCTACAGACACCAGTCCGCCTGCCATTCCGTGGCCAGGTTCGTAATACTACGGTCGGTCGGGTACTGTTCAACGAGACTTTCCCAGAGGACTTTGCCTACCAGGATGAGCCGATGACCAAGAAGCGCCTCCAAAAGGTCATGGCCGCTGTCTATGCCAAATATGGCCAGGAGCGCACTGCCGAGATCGCCGACGCCCTGAAGGCCATTGGTTTCCGCTATGCGACTAACTCGGGTATGTCCATCGGCATGGCTGACTTCGACAAGGTCGAAGGCATGGACAAGGTCATCTCCGACGGAGAAGACCGCGCTACGGCCATTTCCGAGCAATACGAACAAGGTTTCATCACCAACGAGGAACGTTACCGCCTGACGGTCGAGAACTGGCTCAAGGTCGAGGCTCGCGTCCAGGAAATGCTGGGCGAACAGATGGTCGGCCGCGATACCAGCACGGCTATCGCCATCAACTCCGGCGCCCGTGGTAACATCTCCCAGCTGCGTAACGCGGTCGGTATGTTGGGTGTCATGCAGGACGCCAGCGGTGCCACCATCGAGCTGCCGGTCAAGTCCGGCTACATCGCCGGTCTGGACCCGCTCGAGTACTTCACCGGTACCCGTGGTGTGCGTAAGGCCCTCATCGACATCGCCCTCAAGACGGCTGACGCCGGTTACCTGACGCGTCGTTTGGTCGACGTCTCCCAAGACGTCTTCACCATCGAAGACGAAGAAGGTCTGGATCCCGGCTTCGCCATGTTCCGAGCCGACGCCGCAACTATCGGTGTCGACTATGGTTCGCGCCTCGAAGGCCGCTTTGCCGCCGAGACAGTCAAGGGTCAGGTCAAGAAGGGCGAGCTCATCACCCCTGAGATTGCTAGCGCAATCGAGGCCGATGAATCGCTCGATGGCATCAAGATCATGAGTGTCCTCAGCGCTACCTCGGTCCGTGGTACGCCACGCAAGAGCTACGGTATCGACCCGGCAACTGGTGAATTGGTTGCCGAACACCACCCGATTGGCGTCATCGCCGCGCAGAGTATTGGTGAGCCTGGTACGCAGTTGAGCCTCGACAGTAAGCACCGCTCCGGTGGTGCCCTGGCCGACGACACTGCCCAGGGTCTAAGCCGTATCGAAGAGTTGTTCGAGGTTCGCTCACCGAAGGGTCAGGCCTACCTCAGCGAAATCGCTGGTACGGTCAATCTCTACGAAGATGGTGACCACTACGTCATCCAGGTCGTCGGCAAGGACGCCGACGCCATCACGCTGTCACTTGATGGCCGCAACCCACATGTTGCAACTGGCTCTGATGTCGCCGTTGGTGACGTCTTGGCGGCAAATGATGACGGATCCGAGCCACTCGTGGCTAGCGTTGCCGGTAAGGTCGATGTCAGTTCCAAGAAGCTGGTCATCACTCCGGCCGGCCAAGCCAGTGCCCGTTACGAAATCCCGGGCTACAAGCAGCTCAGCGTCAAGGACGGTGACACGGTCGTAGCCGGTCAACGCCTGACCAGCGGATCGATCAACCTGCACGATTTGGTAGCCCTCCAGGGCGTCGAATCGACCCAGCGTTACATCATGAGTGAAGTCCTGCGCATCTTTGCTAACCAGGGACAAAACATTGCTGACAAACACCTTGAAATCATCGTCCACCAGATGTTCAGCCGAGTTCAGATCGAAGAACCTGGCGACAGCGACTTCGTCACCGGCGACATCGTCAGCAAGCTGGCCGTCGCCCGAGCCAACGAGGAACTTAGCACTAGTGGCAAGACCCAGGTCGTCGCCAACCAGCTGCTGCTTGGTATAACCAAGGCCAGCCTGGCTACGGACTCATTCCTGAGTGCGGCCTCGTTCCAGGACACCACCCGCGTCCTGATCGCCGCCGCTACCAGCGGTAAGGTCGACAACCTGTGCGGTCTGAAAGAAAACGTCATCTTGGGTCGCAAGATTCCGGTTGGAACCGGCGCCATCCAGGAAGACGAAACCGAGGCCGAGCAAGAAGCCGAATTCGCCCAAGCCGCCTAGGCGTGCTTTGGCCGCGCAAGGGTTCACCCCTTGTGCAAGCAGCAATAATCTGCTAAAGTTAACAAGTCAAATTAAGTGATCCGAGCCAAGGGAACGACCGCTGTGATGATATTGGCATTCATTACAGCGCCCTGATGGCGGCAGATCACAATCTAAGGAGAATGCATGCCAACAATCAATCAGCTTGTTCGCAAGCCGCGCCGTAAAGCCAGTGGCAGTTCCAAGTCACCGGCCCTGCAGCGCGTCACGAACAGCCTCAAAACAACCAACTACGAAAAGGCAGCCCCGTTCAAGCGTGGTGTCTGTGTCAAGGTGACCACCAAGACCCCGAAGAAGCCAAACTCGGCTCTTCGTAAAGTCGCCCGTGTCCGCCTGACTAACGGCTACGAAGTTTGGGCTTACATCGGCGGCGAAGGCCACAACTTGCAGGAGCACGCCGCCGTGCTCGTTCGTGGTGGCCGCGTCAAGGACCTTCCTGGTGTGCGTTACCACATCGTTCGTGGTAGCCTCGACCTCCAGGGTGTCAACAACCGCAAACAAGGCCGCAGCAAGTACGGCGCCAAGAAAGAGAGCAAATAACAATGCCACGCAAAGTTACCAAATCTCTCGTTCGTCCCGTCGCACCTGACCGCGTTTACAACAACGAAATGGTCACCAGACTAATCAACCGCGTCATGCGCGATGGCAAGAAGCAAATCGCTGAGCGTCTCGTCTACGTCGGTATGCAAAAGGCCGCTGACAAACTCAAGGTCCAGAACCCGCTCGAAGTCTTCGAGCAGGCCATGAAGAAC
This sequence comes from uncultured Candidatus Saccharibacteria bacterium, assembly GCA_964617895.1. GTDB lineage: Bacteria > Patescibacteriota > Saccharimonadia > Saccharimonadales > UBA4665 > UBA6224. Next base: position 2,208 of record CAZTXZ010000046.1, on the reverse strand, counting down.
GTTACTCCACTGGTCGAGACTCGCTCTCGTCGTGTCGGTGGCGCCAACTATCAGATTCCTTTCGAGGTCAAGGGCCAGCGCCAAAAGCACCTCACCATGATGTGGTTCGTCGCCGCCGCTCGCGCCCGCAAGGGTATGAGCATGGCCGACCGCATCGCCCTGGAGCTCGTCGATGCCTACAATGGCCAAGGCGCAGCCGTTAAGAAGCGCGAAGATACGCACAAGATGGCCGAGGCCAATCGTGCCTTTGCCCACTTCGCCCGAGGTTAACATGTCGGAAATACTCACTCCCGCCGATATTCTTAATCTAAGCGAGGAGGATGCGGCATCATTCCTGGAGGAATGTTCAGCCGATCCAAGTGAGTTCGTCAGTGCCTACCAGCAACTGAAATCGACCATGCCGCCCCAGTGCCGGAACTGTTCACTCCTATTCAGTTTTGCCATCGACGTCGCGTCGGGAGAAGCCACGTTCGAGCAGGCGGCCGAGGGGCGTTCGAGGGTCTTAAGCCCCACTGAGTGCGGGGGCGCCCAGTTGAGAGTCATGGAATACTATGATGAAAATGGCGCGCTCGACGGTGAAATCGGCTATACGTGTCTAAGCAGAGTAATTAACTAGTAGTAAGTAAAGGTAAACAATGGCAACCAAAGTAACACCAATGAAAGATATCCGAAACCTCGGTATTATCGCGCACATCGATGCCGGTAAGACCACCACGACGGAGGGCATCCTCTATCGCACTGGTCTGAAACACAAGATCGGCGCCGTCCACGAGGGCGAAACCACCACCGACTGGATGGCCCAGGAGCGCGAACGCGGTATTACCATTGTTGCCGCCTCCGTTACTTGCTACTGGAAGGGCCACCAAATCAACATCATCGACACCCCCGGCCACATTGACTTTACCGTCGAGGTCGAACGTTCTCTGCGCGTTCTCGACGGTGCTTGTGTGGTGTTTGATGGCAAGATGGGCGTCGAAAGCCAGTCCGAAACTGTCTGGCGCCAAGCCGACAAGTACGGCGTGCCTCGTGTCTGCTTTATTAATAAGATCAACCAAACCGGCGGTGACTTCTACAAGTCGCTCGACAGCATCCACAACCGTTTGAGCAAACGGGCCTTCCCAATCCACCTGCCAATCGGCTTCGAGCAGAGCATCAACGGCGTCGTCGACTTGGTCACGATGAAGGCCTACACCTACAAAGAATTCACCGATCACGAACTGGTCGAGGGTGAAATCCCGGCCGACATGCTCGACAAGGTCAAGAAATACCGCAGCCTGCTGATTGAAAACGCCGTCGCCGAAGACGAAGCCATGCTCGAGAAATATTTCGAAGTTGGCGAAGAAGGTCTGACCGAAGACGAGATCAAGCAAGCCATCCGCTCCGCCGTCCTTGGTGGCAACTTCTTTGCCGTGACCGGCGGCGATGGCCGTGGTGTCATCGTCGAGAAAGTCCTCGACATGGTCAATGACTACCTGCCGAGCCCGCTCGACCGTGGCAGTAACTGGGGTACTCACCCCAAGACTGGTGAGGAAATCGAGCGCAAACCGACCGAAGCTGACCCGTTCGCGGCACTAGCCTTCAAGATTACGACCGACCCATTCGTCGGTAAGCTGGCCTACTTCCGTGTTTACTCCGGTAAAGTGACGGCTGGTAGCTATGTGCTCAACAGTACCACTGGTGAGAAAGAGCGCGTTGGTCGTATCGTCCGTTTGCAGGCCGATAAGCGCGAGGATGTCACCGAAGTCGGTGCCGGCGATATCGCCGCAATCGTTGGACTAAAGGGTACGACCACCGGTAACACCTTGTGCGACCAAGCCAATCCAATCGTCCTCGAGAGCATTACCTTCCCAGAACCGCCCGTTTCGATTGCCATCGAACCAAAGACCAAGGTTGACCAAGAAAAGATGAGTCTTGCTCTGCAACGCTTGGCCGAAGAAGACCCGACCTTCCGTATCCGCGTCGATGACGAGACAGGCCAGACCATCATCAGTGGTATGGGTGAGCTTCACCTGGAAATCCTGGTCGACCGCATGAAGCGCGAATTCAACGTCGAAGCTAACATCGGACAACCACAGGTTGCTTACCGAGAGACCATCCGTAAGGATGGCGTCGAGGTCCAAGGTAAATTTGTCCGCCAGTCCGGTGGTCGTGGTCAGTACGGTGACGTCTGGTTGCGCCTGAGCCAGAACGAACAGGGCGCTGGCTTTG
>CAZTXZ010000045.1:0-5754 GCA_964617895.1 uncultured Candidatus Saccharibacteria bacterium | reverse complement strand
TGTCTATCGGGGGTGCGGAGTACAGGCTATCGAGTTTTGGCTGCTTCATGATGTCAAATTAAACATACTGATGATACAATCGCCTGCAAATCATGTCAAGACCCCAGCGCGTTTGCATCGCACGCCCAAGTCCTGTATAACCAATCGTTATGATTACAGCCATGGTACTCGCACTTGCCCTCCTCGGTCTTCCGGGGCTGTGCTTCACCATGGTTGAAGCCACCGAGCGCTAACTCGCTCACCGCACAGCCCGAATCCAAGTAGGCTTCAACCAAAAAGCCTATTTTTTTATTTGGAGAATCTTTCATGAGTGAAGCGAGAGTCAATGTTGAAATTTTTGATACTACCTTACGGGATGGCGCCCAGGCCCTGCCGGCCGACCACCAGTTCCCGGAGGGCAGCAAGCCCGAGATTGCCGAGCAGATTGCCGAATTCGGCGTCAGCGTCATCGAGGCTGGATTTCCGGCCACACCTGGCGACGCCGAAGCGGTCGCCGAAGTTGCCCGCACAATCGGCCAACGAGATTACGAGACCGCCAGCTGGGTCGACGGACAACCGTACGCAAGCCGACTGGCCGTGCCGGTCATAGCCGGGTTGTCTCGTACCGTACCGACAGACATCGAAGTGACCTGGGCGGCCGTCCAGTCGGCCGCGCGACCCAGGATCCACACCTTCGTCTCGACTGACCCGGAACACATGGCGGCAAAGTTTCCCGGTAAATCCCCAGAGCAGGTACTTGAAATGGGCCATTCGGCCGTCGCCTATGCTCGCGAAATCTCAGCTTGGCATCCCGGTGCAAGTGTCGAATTTTCGGCCGAAGCAGCATCGACGACTGATCCATCTTATCTGGAGCGTATCGTCAAGGAAGCCGTTGCCGCCGGTGCCGACGTCATCAACGTGCCCGATACAGTCGGCCAGCGCGATCCGTTCTGGATGAAGGACTTCTACAGGCGGGTAATCAGCTGGACGATGCAAGCCGGCGGGGCGACAGTATCGGCCCACAACCACAACGACCTGGACATTGCCGCCCCGAACACCTGGGCGCTAGTATCGGCCGCCGCGGAATATGCTCGCGACAATGACCGGGCGGTCAACGTCCAACTGGAATCGACAGTCTGTGGCCTGGGCGAACGCGCTGGTAATGCCGACGTCTTCCCGGTGATGGCCAGCCTTTTCAAATTTTCGCCTGACGCAGCAGTACCTATCAGATGGCAGATTAATCCCGACCGAGCCGTCGCGACTGCCGAAGCCGTCATGGCCTACGCTGGGCTAGCGGTACCGCCCCAGTCTCCGGTCGTCGGTGGTGATACCTTCGTCCACCGGTCCGGCATCCACAGTGATGGGGTTATCAAGGGCGGACACACCATCTACACGCCGCACGATCCGCGCTTTTGGGGACATTCCGAGAGTGCCAGGCACGAAGATGGCAGCTATCAGGGTCGCGCCGGACGGGCCGCGGTCAACGCCGTTCCAATCAATGCTTGACAACACGGCAGCCGAGGCATAGACTGCTGCACATGGTTTATAACCGTGTGAAGCAGCTCGTCATTATTATTCTCGGCCGTCAGGGGCTGTGCTTCACCATGGTTGAAGCCTCCGAGCAATAATCGCTCACCGCACAGCCCCGATAACCAAATAGGCTTCAACCGAGGCCTATTTTTAATTTACAAGGAGAAATTCATGGCATCAGAACTATTTGGTAGCGACGCAGTGGCCCGAAATTGGGAAGCCGCCGCGATTTACGGAGATAATCCTACGGGCTGGGACTTCAGAGATTCGCCGTACTTAACTCCCGATCGCAACACCGTAGGAACACATGTAACCGAAACTGCGCCAGTCGCTCACTATGTCGAGATCCCGCACCTCGACGAGCAAGACCAAGCATCATAAACAATAATCATCCCTAGGTGGAAAACGTGCCCCAAACCAACACAACCAGAACCAAGTCAGTCAGCAAGCCAGCCAGCGCCCCCGCCAATCAAATGGACGGGGCTCAGGCGCTGGTCAAATGCCTGGAAGCACAAGACGTCGAATATATCTTTGGCTACTCCGGCGGGGCCGCCATCCCGATTTTTGACGCGCTTGTGACCACCGACACCAAGATTAAGCTCATCATGACCCGTCACGAACAGGGCGCTGCCCACATGGCCGATGGCTATGCCAGGGCCAGCGGTAAACCCGGTGTCGTGCTGGTCACCAGTGGCCCAGGCGCCGGCAACACCGTGACAGGGCTGATGACAGCCCACATGGACAGTGTGCCGATAATCGTCATAAGCGGCCAACAAATCCGCTCCATGCTTGGGCTGGACGCTTTCCAGGAAGCCGACATTTTCAACATCACCATGCCCGTAGTCAAACACAACTACTTGGTCCGCGAGACCAACGACATCCCGCGCGTCGTCGCCGAAGCATTCCATATTGCCACCAGCGGCCGCCCAGGTCCTGTCTTGATAGATATGCCGAAAGATGTCAGTTCCGGTAGTTTTACCGGCAACCTCAAACACGATGCCAATCTGCCCGGCTTCTCCAACGAGACGCCGAGCTTAGACGCAGACCAGGTCAAACAAGTTGCCGAAATCGTCAAGAACGCCAAACGACCGGTAGTACTGGCTGGCCACGGAGTGCTGATCGCCAATGCCAGCAAACAGCTGCAAGCTTTCGCCGACATGTACGACCTGCCGGTCACCACGACTTTGCTCGGCAAGGGAGCCATCGACGAGACTAGTCCACGGGCGCTCGGCATGCTTGGCATGCACGGCACGGCTTATGCCAACAAGGCCGTCATGGAAGCTGACGTACTTATCAACATCGGATCGCGCTTCGATGACCGCATCGTCGGCGATGCCGCCGCCTTCGCCCAAGACAAGACCATCGTCCATGTCGATATCGATGTGGCCGAGCACCAAAAAATGGTACCTGTCGACGTCGCCGTCCATGCCGACGCCAAAGAATTCCTTGAGGCCATAGCGAAGCTCAAGATCAAGGCTAGCCACGTCGGCTGGAATCGGCACCTCGATGGCTACAAAAAACAATACCCGCTGAATTACCGTGGCGACGAAGGTCTGACTCAACAACAGGTCATCGATACCCTGGCCAAGCTCACTCAAAACGATGCCGTGGTCGCCACCGACGTCGGTCAACACCAGATGTGGGCCGCACAATATTACCGCACCAAGCGGCCCAACGACTGGCTGAGTTCGGGCGGTGCCGGCACGATGGGTTTCGGCATGCCAGCTGCCTTAGGCGCAGCCTTTGCTCGCCCCGGCCAAACAGTCATCGCCATCTGCGGCGACGGTGGTTTCCAAATGACGGAGTACGAACTGGCCACGGCCGCCATCCACAAATTGCCGGTCAAGATCGTCGTCCTCAATAATCATTACCTGGGCATGGTTCGCCAATGGCAGGAACTTTTCTACGATGACCGTCTGAGTGGTGTTGACCTGGAAGGCAACCCCGATTTTGCCAAGCTGGCCGAAAGCTACGGCATCAAAGCGTTCAACATCGAAAACGTCGATGAGGTGGAAGATTCACTGAAAGAGGCACTCGACTACAACGACGGCCCGGTGCTGATCAACTGCGAGGTAATCAAAACGGATAACGTCTACCCGATGATTCCCGCTGGCGGCGCTTACAGCTCAATGCTGATTAGTGCCCCGACCCGTAAACTAGACAAGCCGACAGGGAGCACCTAAAAACGATGATGAAACTCGACACCGATCATACCTACACCCTGACGCTGCACGTCCATAATCAGCCGGGCGTGCTAGTGCGCTGCGCCCAGGTGTTCGCCCGCCGCGGCCACAATATCGAATCGCTGCACGTCAGCAATGACCACAGCAATCCAACATTCTCGACCATGCGCATCACTGCCTTTGGCCAGCGTGAAATGATGGATCAAGTCGTCGCCCAGCTCAATAAACTAATCGACGTCACAGCTGTGACTGTCCACGAAAGAGTCTAAACATGGCACAACCAGCCTTTGGCCCCTACACTCCCGTCGTCCAGGCCGGCGATTACTACTTTGTTTCGGGACAAGTCGGCGTTTCGCCATCAACCAAAACGGCACCCGATAATATCGCCGAACAAGCCGCCCAGGCCCTGCAAAACCTAAAGTCGATGCTTGAGACAGCGGGTCTGTCCATGAACGATGTCGTGAAAACCACTGTTTTTTTGACCGATATGGGCCATTTCGGCGAGCTTAACGAAGTGTACATGCAGTACTTCGAAGCGCCGTGTCCGGCCCGCAGCTGCATTGCCGTCCGTGAATTGCCACGCGTCGGCGGGACAACGGATTTGCTGGTCGAGATCGAAGCCGTAGCCTACCGACAGGGGAGAGGTAATGCTTGATTCCCTCCGCGATACACTCTTGGCGCGAGTCTACGATGTCGCCATCGAAACGCCGCTAAGGCGGGCACCTAAGCTAAGTGCCACGCTCGGTCATGAGATATACCTCAAGCGGGAGGACTTGCAGCCGGTGCATTCTTTCAAGATTCGTGGTGCCTACAACAAGATCAGCCAGCTGACCGAAGACGAAAAATCCCGCGGCATCATCGCCGCCAGCGCCGGCAATCATGCCCAAGGCGTTGCGCTTAGTGCTCAAAAGCTGGGTATCTCGGCACTCATCATCATGCCTCGCACCACTCCGGAAATCAAAGTCGAAGCCGTCAGAGGTTACGGGGCGGAAATCGAACTGTTCGGTGATAGTTACTCCGAAGCGGCCGTCTATTGCAAACAGCGGGCCGAGCAGACCGGGCGGGTCTTCGTCCATCCGTTCGATGATCCGCTAGTCATAGCCGGGCAGGGTACGATTGGCCGGGAAATCCTCGAGCAGTTGCCGCAGGCCACTCACATCTTCGTGCCAATTGGTGGCGGTGGCTTGATTGCCGGCATCGCGCAGTTCGTCAAAGAACTCAACCCGGCCGTCAAGGTCATCGGTGTCGAGCCGACGGACAGCAACGCCATGCAAGCCAGCCTCAAGGCCGGCAAGGTCGTGGAACTGGCGCATGTGGGCATATTCGCCGACGGCGTGGCCGTCAAGCGTGTAGGCGAGACTACCTTCACGCTGGTCCGCCAGTACGTCGACGAGGTCATCACGGTGTCGACCGATCAGATCTGTGCGGCCATCAAGACCATTTTTGAGGATACTCGCAGCATTGTTGAGCCCTCCGGCGCCCTGGCCGTGGCCGGCGCCACCAGTTATAAATTACCGGCTGATGCCCAGGTCGTCTGCGTTTGTTCGGGCGCCAACGTGACGTTCGAACGGCTCAACCAAATTGCCGAACGGACCCTGATCGGTTCGGGCAAAGAAGCTGTCTTTGCAGTCACCATGCCGGAAAAGCCGGGCGCCCTGCGTACTTTCTGTACCGACGTCGTCAATGGGCACAACATCAGCGAGTTCAATTATCGCCTAGACAAACGCGAAGCCGCCCACGTCATGGTCGGAGTCAACGTGGCCAGCGACACCGACAAAAAATCCATCATGAAAAAGATGACAGCTCACGGTTACGAGCACGTCGATCTGTCGGATGACGACCTGACCAAAGAACACGTCCGACATATGGTTGGCGGCCGACCGGCCGACTCGACGAACGAATGTATCTACGAAGTGACTTTTCCGGAACGACCCGGGGCATTGGGCGACTTTCTGGAGGCAATCGGCAGCAATTGGAATATCAGCCTGTTTCACTACCGTAGCGCGGCCAGCGACCAGGGCAGCGTACTGATTGGTTTCGAGACCACCGATCCCGCCAAACT
>CAZTXZ010000044.1:0-5771 GCA_964617895.1 uncultured Candidatus Saccharibacteria bacterium | reverse complement strand
TGGCTGCTCCATGCCATACATCGCTCCATTGCCAGCGTTCTTCAACCCCAGGCGCATCAGGTCGTAGTATGTCTCATACAGGAGTCGCCCCCTATCCGGTATTTTTTCTTGGCCAAGAACTGTCGCGACTTGCGTTACGAATGTCACGAAATCTGTCTGATACTGCGAGCCTTCGCGGATTTCCACGATGTATTTACCGGCCGATTCCTGGCTGGAAAAGAAGTTGTCCTTGTTGATTTCGCCTAAGTCACGAAATACATACAGCCCCTGGTGCAGGCTTGATAGAGGTCTCAGGTCCGGCCCCATGTACCAGCCACCCGTCTTGGCTTTTAATTGCGCCGCGACCAACTGCGTTGGCGGATAGTCCTCAAGATGCATGTCGTTGCCTTTTTCGTCAGTTCGAGTCCGCACGGCCAGACCATAGGTTTGCCGTACGATGTCCTCGAGCTGGCAAAGCTGCTCTTCATTTAGGTCAGGCGTCTCAAAACGCGCGACGAATCGGATTTGTGATTCCTTGGAGGAGGGGTCGTAAACCAGCGTCGGACCAAACGTTTCTGGGTGCATACCGCCCAGCTGCTCGATCTTGCGGTGAGTGATGTGCATGACCGCATTGACCGACTCCTTGCGGCCCAGATTAGTCCGGTTGATCAGCGGGTTCAGATTGCCAAGCTTGAATTCGTCTTTCTCGAGTACCTTCAGGACTTCGATACGCGCCGCCTCTGCTGCGGCCGCTTGCTTGGCGGTCTCTTGCTGCTGGGCGGCCGCCGCAGCCATCGGCCCAAATGGAATCATCATATCTGGCGATGTCACGACTTCGCCGACCTCACCGCCATCCACCGCGGCAATGATTTCGCCTAAGTCCTCGGACGGATTAGCCAAAGCCTCCGCCTGCCCATAAAGTTGATAAAGTGGTGCATTTGGATCCGATGTCTCTCGTGCCATGTGGCTATCCCCTCAACTATATCTTTATTACACTATACATTTACGCAATCTCCAAATACATTTACGCATAGTTGCCACTAGGAGCGGTATGTGTACTAACCTATGTCGACTGACTTTGGTGGACGGAGCAGGCGTCGCGTTCGAGGGTAAAACATGCTATGATTGGTTTAGCAAGTCGCATTTTCATCTCGTCATTCGCATAAAGCGTGCCACCTTATACTCGGCAACGACCACGAATCTGTCTCGCGTTAATTCTTACAGAAAGGCCTCTTTCATATGGCTACAAATTCAATATGGATTTCGTAATGGATTCCATCATAGCAACAAACATGCCGGCACCCGTCGGCCGCAAACTTGGCAGCGCCGAACTGTTGTTCCGGGCCGCCGAAACCATGGGTCTCCAGCCCGATTGGATCACGCCGAATGGCACGTTCGCCATCGTCCTAGATGGCCGCGAACGCTACATCAACCTGGCGCGCAGCCCGCTCAATTCGCACACCAGCGCCAGCCTGGCCAAGGACAAATATGTGACGCGCCGCATTTTGGGTCGACACCATTTTGCCAACATCCCGTTTGCCCGATGCCGCACTATCGCCGAGGCCGAGCAGTTTTTGCTGACGCACACCAAAATAATTGCCAAGCCAGTCACCGGCAGCGGCTCGCGCGATATCCACATCATTACAACCACCGCCCAACTCCGCGAGCTCAACATCCGACGCTACATCCTCGAAAAATACATCGTGGGCAGAGAAATGCGCTACCTCATTCTGGGCGATAGCGTCATTGGCGTGCACCGTAGCGAATACGGCACCTCAGTGGAGGAGTCCAGGACACTACAGCGCATTTCATACCCTCAATCCACCTGGGACCCTGCGCTCGTCACGTCCTCACTCCGCATCGCACGCATCCTCGGACTCAAATTCGCAGCAGTTGATTATTTGGTCGATGCCAGTGGCCAGGCCTACATTTTGGAGGTCAACAGCACCCCCGGGCTCAAATGGTTCCACGCTCCCACGCGCGGCCCAGCCGTCGACGTCGCCAGCCAATTCCTAAACGCCATCTGCCAGCAAGCCCAAGCTGTGGGCGTGAATCCAGACACAAGCAGTTAAAAAACAGGGGCGATGGTGGTATGCTGGCAGTTATGACAGAGGTGTCGACACAGCAGGTTTACGAGACCGCGGATACGCCGTTTGATTTTGCTATGGTTGTTACCGATGCCCAGCACAACGTGCTGGTAGGGAACATGCAAGGTCATGACGATGACATACTCAGATTGCCCAGCGGCCAGATCCCAATCGTCCCGGGCGATGTCAGCAATGGCTTCATCGTGCCACAAGAGGCCCGGGTCAGCCGGGTGCTGCCGGCCATGGGTATCAATGTCGAGCCAGGCACGCTCAAGAACCGCGGCTTGTTACATCTCGCCGACCAGCCGACGCGAGTATTCATTGCCAAAATCGTCAAACCCGCCGTCCGGGCCAACGTGTTATTCAAAGATCCACTGTGGCTGCCGCCCGCCGAGCTGCCCTACGACATCATGCCAAATCACTACAAAACTTGGCTGCCTCACGTGCTTGGGGGCTATTCCGTCAATGCCACCTTCGACCGCGACCCGAGCTTGGCCGAGCCACACGCCTACCGACCCCACGACACCATCATCCGCCAAAAACAAACCCCATATCTCGGCCCCATCGAACCCATTCCTACCTAAAAACACCGAAGAATAAGGGGCAGGGATTGTTCAAGAACTCTGGTTTTTATATTTTTTGAGTCGGGCTGCACAAACTCTTCATGGGCTAGCTGGAAGTCATACCGTCATCCGGAAACAGATTAGCGCCCTTGACATACTTTGATATTTCATTGTAATAAAGTACTATAACATCTTATAAGTGTCCTGATTGAGGTATTGACGCATCGCAGTATTCTTTCTGTTATGCAAACGAGGAGTCCCCGTGTCCCGAGATGGAATAGGTCGTGGAGAATATTACGAAAATCAGCCCGAGAATGCATCGGGCTGGGGTGAATTCGAGGGTAGTCCGTATTACCCAGAAGACCAAAACGAACCACTGCCAACCCAGGATATGGCGGCCCGAGATAACGAATCGCATGAAATGATTGGCAATCTGCCCGACGAGCCGGATGAGCCACCAGTGCAAGACGAAGTCCCGGCCAAACAATCAGACAGAGAAGTTCCAAACGACGAGCCGCCAAGCCGGGAGATTGCAGACAGGGATGAGGGATATCCGGTGATTGATGATGATTACCTCGACGAGATTGACACTCCACCAGAAGAAGAAACTCCAGCCGAGCCAGACGATAACGAAATTGCAGTTGACGATACACCGACCCAGGAGATACCGGTAATTACGCCTCCTGAGAGGGACCATCGAGAGATTGATGATTCTGACGACGGCGTGGAGCACGAGACTGCCGAGTGGGATGATCAAATACCAGATGTCGCACCGTCCGTGTCTTTTGATGTCAGGTTCCGCAACATCGCGGAGAACCTTGACCTGGACTTACCCTATCTGACCGATTACTTGCGCAGTCGAGGCCTGAGCGATGAGCTAATACAGGGGCTGTCCATAGAATTCAGTGCCACGGTCACATTAGATGATCCCGATTCCTCCACTGCGGGCATAGAGGGTCAATACCTGTATGAACAACGTAAATGCCGCGTCTATCTGGCTAACATCACCCTCATGGTTATCAATGCCGCAAAGAAAGGACAAGAATCGGAAGAATGGGCTGATGACAACATACAAAGCGAGGCGATAGAAACGCTAGCCCACGAGGTAGAGCATTATGTTGAGCATGCCGAGGTGGGGTTCGTAAAGCCAGAGGGGTACATAGGTTGGCAATCAGACAGTGACGATACCGCCTACCGCGAACAGCCCGGAGAGGTCCGCGCCCGCGCCGCCGAAAAATTATACGACACGACACGCCTACGGATGAGCTAGCCCCGGCCAACTTCGCCCCCCCAAACCAAACCAGTGCAAAAGACATATAGAACGGGTGGGCGAGTCTAGTGCATATCAAACGAGGGGTTGGCCAAAAAATAGCAGTAATCCGAGCATACTCATGCCATTCAGCATAAGCCTACTCGTAACTCAGCGATAACATGCCGACCCTGTCTGATCGCTCGGAGATTCTATAGTGAACACTCGATTTATCCTGAGAGATTTTATTGATTCGCCCCTCGCGATTTGACTCTACCCTAACTAAGTCTGCCTCCCTTATCATACCCCTGTGCCTGTATGCAATCTCTAGAAGCTTGAGAGAATCCCGTGAAGGTTCGAGCTCTACGGCATAGATTAGCTCTTTGAACATTTGCGTGTCCTTACCCCTCGCTTCTAATACTTTTGCGAGTGCAACGTGTCGTGCGGCGACCCCCCTGTCGAGACGGATTGATTTTCTGAAAAGGTGCTCAGACTTCTTATAGTTCTTCGATTCAAAATAGACAAGTGCGAGATTGTGTGTAGCCGAAGCTGATTTTTCAAATCGTAGTGCATGCTTAAACATACTTATGGACTCATCGTACTTTTTTTGTTTTGCCTTAATGATACCAATCCTGTTGTACGCGGCAGCGTTGGCATAATCCACCTCTAATATCTTACGCAAGGCTTTCTCGGCAGCACCGAGACGACCAAGCCGCATGTTGCGGTGAGCATTGTCCCACAATCTACCAAACTCAAGTGCAATGGTTGGATCAATCCTTCGCCTTACTAACGATTCATTTTTTGTATCGAAAGAGAAGCTTAATCCTGTCAGCAGTTTTTCGGTCAATGTCTCGGGTTTAATGTATTTTTTACGCTTTTTACTTCCACCCGACAAACTTAGGCCGCGCAATACCGTATCGAAAAACGAATTTTTTTTAATTCTCATTTCGTGTACTCCTCTCGCGCAGCACTGGCCAACTTCATGACGGTCACATCCGCGACCATCCCTGTTAGGACAGCCGCCCACGTACCGCTAATCTGCTCCGTTGCCGCCATTAGCCCGACAAGCACAAACGCTACAGCAAGCCTCATCAATACGGTAAAGATGTAGTAGGGCAAAGTTAAGCCATGCCGCTTGTCTTGCCATATCCACTTCCTCTTGTTACTACGGAAGTTATTCAATACAACAAGTTGATATAGCGCCGATCCCACCACCCCATACAGCGCCCCTTCTAGAAACGTCATGTAACTAATAGTGCATCACATCTAATGACCCGTCAAATAATCAAAGTTGTGATTACACAAGAATAAATTAACCACGCTAACTATACTGTGACTATTCTCGCAGTAAAGGCCGATGTTGCTGAAGTGTAAACCTGTTTATTATAGTATATCCTTGCCAAAAAAGTCCCATAGACTGCGTAGGGGTTTACGTGGTCTGTTACAATCATCCAATATGGCTAACCACAACCTGACAAGCGCCAAAAAGGCCAAAAACGACGAATTTTACACCCAATACGCCGACATCCAGAAGGAAATCGAAGCCTACCTGGACTATGACAAAGATACCTTCAGGGGCAAAGTCGTCTATTGCAACTGCGACGACCCGTATGAGAGCAATTTCTTTCGGTTCTTCGTGTTGAACTTCAAGCGCCTTGGCCTCAAAAGGCTCATCACAACCAGCTACAAGCCGTCGCCGGTTGCTAACACTCAACTTTGTCTATTCGGCGACGACAAGAACATCCAGCCCGAAAAGGGCCGGCCAAAGGTCACCGCCAACAAGTTCGTTATCACAGAAGTCGGCGACTATGACGACGATGGCCAGTTTAATCTCGAAGATGTAGCCAAGCAGCTCAAAGCCAACAAACACAACGAATGGACGCCACTAGAGGG
>CAZTXZ010000043.1:0-5990 GCA_964617895.1 uncultured Candidatus Saccharibacteria bacterium | reverse complement strand
CTCGGTAGCGCCACCGACCTTGATGACGGCAACCTTGCCTGATAGCGCCGCCCGGCGCTTTTCCAGGTGTTCTTTGTCGTATTCGCTGGTCGCCGCCTCGATCTGGGCGTTGATTTGAGTGATGCGAGCACTGACCTCAGTGGCCCTACCACCACCCTCGATGATAGTCGTGTTGTCCTTGTCGACGATGACCTTGCGGGCCGTCCCGACCACATCCAGCTCAACGTTCTCGAACGTCATGCCACGGTCCTCGGTAATCACTTCAGCGCCAGTCAGGATGGCTATGTCATTCAGGATATCTTTGCGGCGCTCACCGTACGACGGCGCTTTGATGGCCACGGTGTTGAAGACGCCTTTCAGGCGGTTCAAGATCAGCGTGCCCATGGCCTCACCCTCGACATCCTCGGCGATCAGCACCAAATCTTTCTTGCCGGCCTGGGCTAGTTTTTCGAGCAGTGGCAAAAATTCTTGGACAGAACTGATTTTCTTGTCGGTAATCACGACGGCGGGTTTGTCGTAGACTGCTTCCATGCGGGCAGTGTCCGTCACCATGTACGGGCTGACGAAACCGCGGTCAAAGGTAAAACCTTCGACGACTTCTTTCTCCAGGTGCAGTCCCTGGCCTTCTTCGACCGTGACGACGCCTTCTTTGCCGACTGCTTCCATGACATCGGCAATCAGGGCACCAATTTGGGCATCGCCAGCTGAAATGGTGGCGACTTCGGACACGCGCTTCTTATTGCCCTCGATGTTCTCGGCCATGCTGCCCAGTTCGGCGATCACGGCCTCGGCGGCCGACTCCAGTCCCTTGCGCAGTTGCATCGGGTTGTGTCCGGCGGCTATCAGCTTGTTGGCCTCGTTCAGGATGTGATAAGTCAGCACCGTCACGGTCGTAGTGCCATCACCGGCAACATCGTTCATCTTGTTGGCGGCTTGCTTGATTAGCTCAGCTCCAACCTTGTAGCCCAACGTCTCATCGTCGACATCGGCGATTTCGACACCTTTGGCCACCGTCACACCATCGTGCGTGACTGTCGGTGCGCCATAGCTTTTGCTGATGACTACGTTGCGGCCCTTGGGCCCCATGGTCGTCTTGACGGCGTTGTATAAAATCTCGGCCCCGGCCAGCACGCGGCGGCGGGCATCATCATCATAAAATACTTTTTTGCTCATCGAACCCCTCCTACTTTACGGTCGCGTAAATATTTTCTTCTTTGATCAACTGGTACTCCACGCCGTCCACTTTCACTTCGGTAGTGGTGTAGCCGCCGTAGACGATACGGTCGCCCACTTTGACGTTCTTGACTTCTTTGCCAACGGCCACGACCTTGGACGTCTTGGGCTTTTCTTTGGCGCTTTCGGGCACATACAGGCCGCTCTTGGTCTTGGTTTCGGCTTCTTCCGCCGTCGCGACCACATAGTCTGCCAATGGCTGAATCGGTACACTCATGTTTGATCCTCCTGTTAGTCGATTAGAAGAATCAGCACTACGAAAAGTAGAGTGCTAATTCACTAGCACTCACTATACGGGACTGCCAAAATCGGGTCAATACCGTCGGGCCACTGTTACCGCTCGGTCGTCTTGCGGTGCAGGTAGTCCTCGACTACATCGTCGATAATCTGCTGGTGTGTCTCCTGAGAGATAAGCAGACCGGACTTTGGATAGCCGGATCGTTCGGCACCCTGGGCAGCACCTCTCGCGTAGGCATCATACAAGGTGCCTCGAAAATCTTCGTCCTTCAGGACCCTGTTGGTCAGCGCCCGTATCTGAGGGCTGGTCTTTTGTGGGTCGACCGTATCACCGATAAAGTCAGCTGCATCTTCATTCATTCGCGCCTGGGTGACCTTGTCGTCTTTGCCAAACGGCCGCATAAACGTCGTGTCGTTGAAGATGATGCGCGAACCGTCGACAGCAAAGTTTTGCGGGAGGGCGTCGCCGTGGATGATGTGGGCGCCATGAGCTATACCGAGACCGAAATGGCCAAGATGCATGGCATGGCGTACGCGCTCCTCTGTCACGGCATCTATCGGAGCATCACTTTCGGTGGTGGCACGCAGCACGGTGTCCAGTGACCTGGAGCGTTCATTGAAACGCGTTATCAACCCAGGCGTAACGTACGGAACGTCCCGGCGCCAGACGCCTATCGGCTCATACGCACTACCCGCACTTAACCTGCGCATATGCAGATTGGTTGCCCATTCATGCGTTACCGCCATCGATGGCTTCATCTTAAAATCGACCACGCGCTTATCGTAGGGTTTCAGCGCGGCGAAAGTGGTAATAGTCGGATGCTGTGAAGTCTGGACATCCAGCCGACCGAACATCACACCCTGCCGAGACTGCTCGCGACCAACGCCAAACTCCGGATCTTCCTCGAAATATGCAGATGGTGTCGCTTCCGAGGCGGCCAGGTAGGCATACTGTCCGGCAGCCAAAATCACCTCGCCACGATTGAGTTTAAGGATCGTTTCGGCTATTCGCTTGTTGTTGTCCGACGGTTTGTTCGGGTCAACGAAATCCGGCTGACCGATATCTACTAATCGGACGGGGTCCAAGGAGAAGTTTTGCGGCTGCTTGTCGTGACCGGCCATAGTGGAGTTATTGTAGCACAATTCGAGTGATAATGCTATAGTTTATACAATGTTTTTCGTAGATTGAAAATACTCATGTTTGGCGGTAGATCCCCTTTCCTTGCTATACTGAAGAGCCATGCCAACACTTATCAACAAAACCGTACTGATGAGCGGCGTCGATTATTTCGACGACAGCCAAGCCATCAACCCGTTCATGGACAGCTCCGTCAAAATCGACCTGGAGGCCGCCGCCAAAGAACACGCGGCCATCAAAGAAGCTCTGGAATCGGCTGGCGTGACGGTGTATCAGGTTACTCCGCCGGTAGGCTGCCAGGATGGCGTCTACACCGCCAACTGGGCACTCATCCGCGGCGACACGGCCGTCATGGCCCGCTTGCCTAATGCCCGCAAGGGCGAGGAGGCCTACGCCGCCCAAATTCTCGAGCAGCAATTCGGCAAACGGCTCGTCTATATCCCCGATGATCTGCGTTTTAGTGGTCAGGGTGATGCCCTACCCTGCGGACCATATCTGTTCTGCGGCAGCGGCTACCGCTCCGATGAGGCGGCCCAGGTGTTCGTTGCGGAAACCCTTGGATTGCAGCGAGTACAACTCCAGGCCATACCGCTACTGGGCAAAGATGGCCAACCAAGCGTCAACCCAGTTTCCGGGTGGCCGGACAGCTTTTATTACGATATCGACCTGGCCATCTCGGTCCTAAGGGCCCCGAGCGACGACCGGCGTGGCCTGATTGGCTGGTGTCCAGCAGCATTTACCCCAGAGAGCCAGGCAATCTTGGGGGCTTTCGACGAAGTCGACAAGATTGAGATATCCGAAGACGAAGCCAGACTAGCCATGGCCGGCAACCTAGTATCAACCGGTGAAGTCGTGATAATAAACGCCGGTGCAACCGAGTACGCCGCAGCCATCGAGTCTTACGGCCTTAAAACAATCCGGCTCAATAACTCCGAGCTCGGTAAGGGCGGTGGTAGCATCCGCTGCACCACCCTGACGCTTGATAACGCCTAAATTAGGCTAACAGCTGGTCTGTACGGTATCGCCGTCGACCACCTGGATTTGCATTATCACGCCATGGCCGGCGTCGTATTCGGTCACAGCCCCTTCAGCTATTTGCTGCTGGTCGAACTTGATGGAGTCTTTCCAATCTATCAAGACACTCATACCTTCAGTGGTGCGAAAAACGTCGCCATAGCGCATCCGTCCGTCGGGCAGGTGGATGGCCTGCGCACCGGGATCGTCCGCCCTCATACTCACGTCACAGTCTGGCGCGGTGGCCCGTACAAGTGCTGGAAAGCCATAAACTACTACCAGCGCCTCTGCAGCACCGGCCACAGTCCAGCGCGCCCAACGATGCTTCGTTTCGCGCGGCTCAACGGCTGTATCTACATCGGCCGTCGGTTCGTCCCTAACCTTTTCGCTCATACTGTCTTAATAATACGCCGTATTTGTCAAATGACAACCACTGCCCTACTTGGCGAATGCCTTGGCGGCTTCGCGGGCAGTGGCGATTTCGTCCCACGGGTGCTCACCGTCGGCGCTCTCGATGGTCTTTTCGTGGCCCTTGCCCAGTAGTAGCACCGTATCACCCTGGCTGGCCCGGCCTAGGGCAAATTTGATGGCCTCGGTTCGATCGTGCACCAAAAACAGGTCGCGTTCGCGAACTTTGTCCGCCTCTTCGGCTCCCCTGGCAATCTCATCCATGATCGCCATGCCATCGACATCGCGATCATCCTCTTCGGTGACGATGACTTCGTCGGCATACTCCCCGGCCAACCGCCCTTGTACGGCTCGTTTGGCTTGGTCACGACGTCCGGCGCTGCCGAACATGACTATCAGCTTGCCCTTCACCACCGGTCGCATGTCGCGGAAAAGTTTGTCGAAACTGTCGGGTGTGTGGGCGTAATCGACGATTAGGCTAAATGGTTGCCCCTCATCGATGGTCGTCATCCGACCGGCGACTCCCCGGAGCGCGGCGATGCCCTGCTCGATCTGTTCTTTGGTGAGACCTAGCGCCCGGCCGACACAGATGGCGGCCAGCGAGTTCTGTACGTAGAATCCGCCAGGTATGTGGCAGGTGATGTCGTAACGATCGTCGCCAGCTACTGCCGTAAATGTGCTGCCGTCGGGGCTCAACCGCACATCCTCTGCCACCACGTCCCCGACCTTCATGCCGTACAGCACCGGGTGCGGCGTTAATCTAGCGAATAGTTCACCCTTGGGGTCGTCGGCGTTGGCGATACCTACGCCTAGGCCCCGACGATTGCGCGCGACGTAGCGGAACAACATCTGCTTGGCCGCGACGTAGCGTTCAAACGTCTTGTGATAATCCAGGTGCTCGTGCGTGATGTTGGTCAGGACGCCGACCGAGAACGGCACGCCCCAGACACGGTGCTGGGCCAAGCCCTGGCTGGTCACCTCGAAAACTAGCCAGTCAACTTTTTGGCTGCGCATCCATTTCAGGCGACGCATCAGCTCCGGTACCGGCACATTGGTGTAGTGCTGTACTTGTTGCTCGATATCGTCATCCACGCCATAAGCGACAGTGGTCATGAGGCCGGTCCGGATACCCGACTCAACCAACATTTTGTGGACCAGAAAGGCGGTCGAAGTCTTACCGTTGGTGCCGGTCACGCCGATGACCTTCATGCCGCGCCCGGGGAAGCCGTAGCGCATGTTCCACAACCAGGCTTCTACCAAGTGGCCGGTCGGTTCGATTGCCTGGAACAAAGCGGTCGGTATCAGTCGTTTGACGATTTTGCGTATATTCATAGGCCTAGTATACAAGAGCCGTGACTAGCCATTTACGGCTAGTCCTTGGCCGGGTCGTCCGTACCTGCCGCCAGGACGTCCTCGGCCATGTCGGCCACTTCCCCCTGGAGCATCGCCAACTCGTCCTGGATGATGGCCGCGGAATCGGGGAATGTGCGCTCGATCCACTCCAGTTTGTCCTCATCGCCCAACCCCTGCAATTGCTCGAGTTGCTCGCGGCTTGCTTCGGCCGCGAAACGCAGTCCGACACGCTCTCTTAGCGTAGCTTTGATGTACACCAGCAAACGCTGCTTTTTTGCCGGATCCAGCGAGCCCAGGCCCGCGTCGTCGAGAAAACTCGTATCCAGACGGAGGTCACTCATCGTTTAGTCCTTCGTCGATGTTCGTTGTCATGACAAAAGTATAGCCTAACTGTGAGTCGGGGTGGCGTCGAGTAGCTCGCGCAACTGGACCTCTACGCCTGGGTACCATTCGGCGTTTGCATCGGGGCGGCTCAGACCGAGATTATTGCCCCCCATCGAGTAGGTGTCAGGGCCTCTGCCGCTCAGATCGATAATGTGACCGCCATGGTCAGCATGCAGTGTCAGGTATATCCGATAGGCTTTGTCGCCATCGACACGGCCATAGC
>CAZTXZ010000042.1:0-6052 GCA_964617895.1 uncultured Candidatus Saccharibacteria bacterium | reverse complement strand
GGCAGTAGTATCGATGGACACAAATTTGCGGTTTTTTAGGAATCCACCATCCAAAACCTGGATGGGTGTCCACTGCTCATCGAGCTTGCGGCCAGACACTTCCTCTAGTATGCGCCTGATGGTAGCAGCCTTTTCCAAAGCCGTTTCGATAACTGGTACGAAGTAGCCGGAGCGGTACTTTTCGTGGGCCCGCACGACTTCCATCTTGAGCTTTAGCTTGGCGGCGGCCGATAGCAGGTCGGCCAAAAAATAATCGGCATACGATTGGTCGCTGCCATCGGGTGCCGGAATGTCACATAGCGGACGCCCGAGATACTTCGAGAATTCCTGCGGAATGTTTACTGGCACCTTCCTGATAACGTCCAGGTCATCGACGACATGCAAGTGCCGGCTGGTGCGACCTCGTCGCTCCAGCTCGATTGCGATTATTTCGGCCGTCAGCACCTCACGGAGCGTGCCCAAATGGTACGTTCCTGAGGGAGAAACTCCCGATGACACCACGATATCACCCTCCGGATGGCGGGCAACCAGCTCGTCTATGACCTTATCTAACCACGACATATATTACACTCAGTATACGACACTTCGTATCCGTTATCTAGCAGCTGCTAATCTGAGCGCCACGACCTTCACCCGCTAGGCGATAGCTTCAATCTTGTAGGTAACTGTCTCGGCCGGCGTTACGATTTCGACTTGTTCGCCCAGTTTCTTGCCCAATACGGCTCGACCCAGAGGAGATTCATCAGAAATTTTGCCCTCGAGCGGATCAGCTTCGACGGTACCGACCACGTGGAACTCACGCTTGGCACCGGCCATGCTCTTTAGACTCACCCTGGAGCCCAGACGTACTTTACCGTCATCTTTCTTAACTGCCTTGATGACCTCGGCATTGTTGAGGATGTACTCGACTTCGGAGATACGGGTTTCGTTGCGTTCCTGATCCTGGCGCGCAGACTGATACTCGGCATTCTCGGCCAAATCCCCTAGCTCGCGGGCGGACTTGATGGCTTCGGCGATAGTACTGCGCTTGGCAATCAAGAACTCTAGCTCATCTTCGAGCTCTCGTATACCGTCTTTGGTCAGTCGATATTGTTTATTCATCAGTTGGCACTCCTTTGTATCTCTTAATTGTCGGTGGCGTGTCTAGCCCCTAGGGCTATTGGCGCTGTGTCAGCTTGCCCACAAGCTCATCTATTGAAACGTCCTCAACTTCGTTACTGGTACGATGTTTCAGTTCATAGCCGCTTGCTGCGACGGTTTTGCCGCTGACGACAGCCCTATATGGTATACCGAGTAGGTCGGCATCTGCAAATTTTTTGCCGGGGCGCTCATCACGGTCATCATATATTACCGCAATACCGGCTTCAGTCAATACAGATTCTAACTTCTCTGCCGCTTCGATGACTGCCTGATCGTCGCCCAGGGGTGCGATATAGACGAGTGCCGGGGCAATCGCCTCTGGCCAGACCAGTCCTTTGTCATCGGCGAAATGCTCGGCAATCATGCCGACCAAGCGGCTAATACCGATGCCGTAACAACCCATGATGATCGAGCGCTGTTCACCTTTCTCGTCCGTGTAATACAGACCTAGAGCATCGCTGTACTTGCTCTCCAGCGGAAAGATATTACCTACCTCTACGGCTCGCTTCTCGACAAGCTTTGACTTATCAAGCCCGAGCTTTTGGATGGTTTCGTCGGTATAAACCTCCTTGTTGATGGCGATTTTCTTGTCTTCGTCGACATAAATCGTATCCTCGCCTATGGGACTGATGGTCTGGAACTCATCACTGAATTTATCAGTAAAGTAGCCGCCGTCCGCCGCTGTACGGTAGGTATCGGCACCCAGGCCAAGCCGTTCGAAGACACGCACATATGCAGCTGCGACTTCTTCATATATTTTGGCGTGCTCTTCTTGGGTCCGCGCGAAAGAATACATGTCTTTCATGAGGAACTCGCGACCACGCAATAGCCCGCTCTTGGCTCGCAGTTCGTTACGGAACTTGGTCTGTATCTGATAAATATTAACCGGAAGATCCTTGTAGGAGCTGACGAAGTTGTGTAACGAGTCGACGATGGGCTCCTCATGAGATAGCCCAACACCCACCTCGGTGCCGTTGTTTAGCTTGGTCTTGAACCAGTTGTCGACTTTCTTATCGTCCCAGCGGTCGGTTTTTTCCCAAAGTTCTCGGGGCTGTAACACGGTCATCTGCACCTCTTGGCCGCCGACCGCATTCATTTCCTCACGTACGATCTTCGAAATGTTATCTACGACCATCTTACCCAGCGGCAAATAGGCATACACACCGGCCATCATCTTGTGCACGTAGCCCGCCTGAATAAGCAGTTGGGCGTTCCGCGCGGATTCGTCGGCGGGTAGGTTTTTGATTGTCTTGGTGAATAGCTGGGAGAGTCTCATGATGGTTTTCCTCGGTTATATTACTACGGTTTTAGGGTACGAAAATTACGGCCGTTGGGCCGGCATGCAGAAGAATGGACTGCTATAAACCATCACGTTCATGCCCCTATTGTACCCTAGCGGATGAAAGACGTGAAGAGTATGACGAAAGCAACGCCGTTCTTCAACATATGCAACGTGATGCCGGCCCACAGATTGCCGGTGATTTCGCGGAGTGATATCAAAACCAGTGACAATGCGAACGTATCAAGTGCCCCGATCCACAACGGGCCCACATCACCACCTTCGGCCAGATGAGCCGCACCAAACAGACCACTCACGACAATGGCGGCCAGGATTCGTGGCAGCCATTTCCGGAGCCCGGTATATAAGAAGCCTCGCATGGTTATCTCCTCGACGATTGGCGGCAATATGACCAGGCTTACGAACGTCATGGCGAGTTGCAATGTCGTGTGGGCATCCTCGAATCCGATTTCTTGTCGCTGATTTACGTCAAAGCCCGGCATCAGCGCCGTTACCACCCAAATCAAGATTGCATACAACACGAAATATGGCACTGCCGCCACGATTCCGGTCAGGAAGTTATGCCACTTTGGCCACGTCAGTCCGATGGTCCGTAGTGTCCAGCCAAACCGTCGCAGCAAAAAATATATCGCTCCCAGGGTGAATATTTGGGCCAGTGTCATGTAGAAAAACTGCGCCGAGATCGACTCGTTGAGCCAATCCAATACTCGCTCGTGTGGCCATGCCAAAAAGACGCTCACCACCCAATACACCAACAGTGCGGCCACCACCGGGAGGATGAAATATATACCAGAGACAGATACGACGCTAAGAAACGCCGCCTTTATCCCACCTAGTTCTTTTGTGCTCTTCGCAGCCTCAGCTGCGCTAGAAGAATCGGCGGACATCGACTACTGAGATTAATATAATCAGGCCGATCAGCAGAACGAATCCCGCAGTGTTCACAAGCTCCTCGGTGCGCTGCGTCAGGTCGCGCTTGACCGCCCGGTAAGCCAGCGTCAGCCACAAACGACCGCCATCGAGCGCCGGAATGGGCAAGAAATTCATGATAGCCAAAGTCAGTGAGATGATAGCTATGACGAACAGCACGTATTGATAGCCTAAGATGCTACCACTCTTCAGCACGAAGAATATTCCGACAGGCCCGGCTACCTGGCTGGATGCCTCTGTTTGCGCGCTCTGGCGAGCCGTCGTGTTACCCGTGACTGCCCCGGCGATTATTCCACCTAAGCCCGCCAACGCCTTGCCTAGGCCTTGGAATGTCAGTGTCGTGAATTGCCCCATCAGTCCGCCAGCAACTATCGGCGCCGACCAGGTCGAACGCTGCAGTGTCAGTTCCGATGGCACCACACCTAGATGTCCCTGCGGATTGTCGGTTTTCTTGCTGGCAGCAACTGCTTCGGTGGTTCTTAATTTGGCCGTCTTGCGAGTCTCCTGGCCGTCACGGATCAACACGAAGGTCAGTTTTTGGCCGGCATATTTGGAGGTAACTTTCGGCAAATCTGTAGCTTGTTCGAGCGGAATAACCCGCGTGCTATCTGGTGTAACGTATCCGACCAGCCGGTCGGTCGATTGCAGCCCAGCTTTCTCGGCTGGCGAACCTGGCGCGACATAACCGGCGAAAACTTCGTTTTTCACCACCTTGGTATCACTTTGGACGGTGAACTGGTTATCGACGAGCTTCGGTATGCCAATTAGCGCACAGATGACTAGCAGCACGAAAGCCGTGATGAAATTCATCACCACGCCAGCCGCCATTATCTTGGTCTTGGCCCAAGTATCAGCCGCCCCGAATGTTCCCTTCTCGGTGTCGGCATCATGCTCACCTTTGAGCTTTACGAATCCACCAAGCGGTAACAAGTTGATAGTAAATAACCAGCCGTCCTTGGTCTGGCGCTTATACAAACGTGGCGGGAACCCGATACCGAATTCTTCCACCTCCACGCCGTTACGCTTGGCCATGATGAAGTGCCCCCACTCATGCACCACCACCAAACCGACGAACAATATCAATCCCAAGACCAGCAGAAATATACCCATGTCGTCTAGTATACCAACCGAAACCTTAGAGGCTCATTATTTCTTGTTCTTTGGCCTTGGTGGTAGCCTCGACCTCGGTCCGAGCCGCGGCCATGGCGTCATCGACTTGCTTTTCGAGCCGTTTGGCGTCGTCTTCACCGATATCTTTGGACTTTTTGGCGGCATCGACCACTCCGAGCGCATCATGACGGATATTGCGCAGGCTAATCATGCAGTCCTCTTGTCGCTGTCCGACTTGCTTGACGATTTCGCGGCGGCGTTCCTCGGTCAGTGGCGGCACTGGTATTCGTACCACTCGCCCGTCATCTGCCGGGTTCATACCCAGGCTCTGATTGTTGCGGATGGCGGCACTGATGGCCTGGATATTATTTGGATCAAACGGAGTCAGTTGCAATAACTGCGGCTCGGGGGCGCTGATGGTAGCGACCTGGTTGAGCGGCATTTGGACGCCATAAACCTCAGCCATCACGCCGTCGAGCATGCCGGCACTCGCCCGGCCTGTCCGAAGCTTTTTCAGCTCATCTTTGTAGTGCAGGGTAGCCTGGTTGAATTTATCGCGTGCTTGCGTGACGGCCTGGTTTGGATCCATAGACTCCTCGTTTCTTATGTATTCAATTCTAGCAGATTTGGCTCGACTAGGCTGCGCAAATCATCTGGCAGTTTCGTGACGTCACAGCTGACACTCAACGATGGGCCAGCGTATACAGCCCCCGCGACCACTACGACTGGCCATGACGCCTCCCGCCTCGTACCAGCTTGCAGCACTATATCCTCTACAACACGAACGCTTTCAGTGTCGTCTTCCTCGGCCACTAGACCCGACACCAGCAACACACCAGGGTAGCCCGACACGAAGCTGCGTGCCAGTCGATAAGACTCATTCATATCCGTAGTATGCTCGGACTCGATATCCGTCTCCAGCTGCCTGGCACGGTCCGACAACAACTTGGACAAGCCCTCACCCCCGTTGACCACGCCACGTATATGCTCGAGCGCCTGCTCGATGCCAGTCAGAAAACTACCATCACACATCGCCTCGGCAATCAATAAACGCTCGGCCAAGTCCGGCAGATCGACCGCGTCGAAGGCCCGGGCGAGTTCGCGCGCCGAATACAACGAATGCGGTTCAGGCAAACGTTCGGACATCTTGGTCAGCTACGCGCCGACACCAAGTTCGATGCGGGCAAAGCGACGGACTACGACGTTTTCGCCCAAGCGGGCATTGTGCTCTTTGACGTACTGATCGACGGTTTGGTCGGGATTCTTGATGAAAGGCTGGTCAAGCAGACAACGCTCAGCAAAGTGCTTTTTGACCTGACCCTCAACGATCTTATCGACCATGTCGGCCGGCTTGCCTTCGGCGGCGGCCTTCTCCTTGAATTCGTTGGTGACGCGCTCTTGTTCTTCGGCCGGGATTTCACTGGCACTGACGAACTGAGGATTCATCGCCGCGATATGCATGGCGATGTCCTTCACGAAGTCGGTGAAGATTTCATTACGCGCCACGAAGTCGGTTTCGCAGTTAACTTCCACGATTACACCAATGCGGTTATCGTGGTTGTAGTTGCCGAC